>JAKVBR010000023.1 GCA_022447165.1 Phycisphaerales bacterium
TGGCTTACATCGATTATTGGAATTGATTCTAAGTCAGGAATCTTCCACGGTTCAGCAGCATTGCCGAGCGATCCCTCTGAGAGAAAGATGACTGGGCACATCGCACGCGTTGCGAGCCGGACTGCTTCAATCGCCATGAAGAAACAATCGCCCGGACTTGATGCCGCAATCACGACAACTGGGCATTCGCCAGTGCGACCAAACATCGATTGCAACAAGTCCGCTTGTTCTGACTTTGTTGGCATGCCGGTTGCGGGACCTGCACGCTGAACGTTTACCACAATGAGTGGCAGTTCCATCATCGCAGCAAGACCAACCGCTTCGGTTTTGAGTGCAAGCCCTGGACCTGATGTACCAGTAACGCCAATCTGCCCAGCAAACGATGCGCCGATTGCCGAGACTACTGCTGCAATTTCATCTTCTGCTTGGAATGTGCGAATGCCAAAGTGTTTAAGCCGTGCAAGTCCGTGCAGTACATCAGATGCTGGCGTAATTGGATAACTCGCATAGAACATTGGCTTGCCGACTTTTTCGACTGCAGTTGCTAGTCCTAGCACGAGTGCTTCGTTTCCTGAGATGCGTCTATATTCGCCGGACTCAAGCGTTGCCGGTGCGACTTGGTATCTCGCTGGAAAGAGTTCTGCTGTTTCGCCGAAGTAATAGCCCGCTTTAATCGCACGACTGTTGAGTTCTGCAATCTGCGGTTTTCCTTTGACAACGCCAAAGTAATGTGAAATTTTTTCGATGGTCGGTTCGACATCCCGCGAAAAGAGCCATGCAATGATGCCAAGTGCAAACATGTTTCGGCATCTGTCGACATCTTTAACAGAGACTTCTTCATCTTCTTTGATGAGTGATTCCCGGGTAAGCCGACTCATCGGCACTTTACAGATGCGGTATGTCGAGTTGAGCACTTCATCATCAAGTGGGTTGTAGTCCTCTTCGTACCCACACTTTTTTAGATTGCCTTTGTCGAATTCATCTTCGTTGACGATGATGATGCCGCCCTCTTCAACGGTGTGCAGGTTGCTTTTGAAACCCGCAGGGTTCATCGCAACCATCGCATTGACGGCATCACCTGGAGTGTGAATTTCTTGACTTGAAAACTGAATTTGGTAGCCCGAGACGCCAAAAAGCGTGCCTCTTGGGGCTCTGATTTCTGCGGGGAAGTCTGGGGCAGTTGCGAAATCGTTCCCAGCAAGAGCAACGATATCTGTAAAGTGAGACCCCGTCAGTTGCATGCCATCGCCACTATCTCCACAAAAACGAACGGATACCGAAGGGAGTTGTGTTGAAGCAGAAGATTCTTCAGAAGTGATCATGGAATGCCAAAATCCTTAATGAGGCGGTGTTTGGCAGGCATTGTATGCTGTATTGATGCCGTTATCAGCCGATTTTGGGGGAATGACAGACTTTACTTCACCACCCTTCATTGGTAGAATACGCGGCTCAACACGGAGAATACCGATGGCAACTACAGCAGATTTAATTGTTCCAAATACAGATGTAACGTTCACGATTGCAAAAGAACCAAGTCGACCTGCAGCACGCAAGACGATTGAGCGATTGATGTGGATGCAACCATCATGTGTGAAAGACCTTTCAATGCTTCAACGCCGTCGTAAGCAGAAAGACATTAAGTACACAATCCGTGCTGGTCGTGTTTGGTTTGATCGCCCACGAGCAACAAGAACTGCTCGTTGCGTCAAAGGTGAATCATTCACACTTTCAGTGACCCCGCACATCGTCAACGACCTCAAAAGCGTTGCGAAGTATCTTGAAGCAGCTCCTGCTTCATAAGTGAGCCAAAATGTTTAAAAAACAAGTTGCAGAATTTATCGGTGTCTTTGCACTGACTTTTGTTGGTGGCGGAGCAATCATTGTCACTTCGGGTCAAGAACTCATTGCCATTTCACTTGCACACGGGCTTATTCTTGCAGTCATGGTTGCGTCACTCATGCACATCAGTGGTGCTCAGTTTAACCCTGCCGTTTCGATTGCCCTTGCAAGCCGAGGCAAACAATCTTGGGGTGAAGCGATTTCACTGAGCATCGTGCAACTTTTAGGCGGCATTGCAGCGGCATTCTTGCTCAAGGCAACAATGGTCCCAGCATTTGAGTTTGCGAACTCGCATATTGGTGAAACGCTCGGTAAGTATTCAAACGCTTCCGATCCTGACATGCTGAGCGCTTGGCGCGTACTTCTTCTTGAAGGTCTAGCGACATTCTTTTTGATGTGGGTCATTATGGGTGTTGCAGTTGACGGCAAGAATGCAAAACACAGTGGCATTGCAGCGCTTGCAATTGGCGGCGTGGTCGCAGCAGACATTTATTGTTTCGGTCCTGCGACTGGTGCTTCAATGAACCCAGCGCGTTCATTTGGTCCAGCACTCGTTGTGAGCGATTGGACGCTCCATTGGTGTTACTGGGTTGGTCCGATTGTTGGCGCAGCACTTGCAGCATTCGTCTATGACAGTGTCATGGGCACTGACGACTAAAGTAGCGATCGCATTGTTTGTGCTGCTGGGGTGAGCGGTGATGGGAATGATTTCACATCGCAAAACTGCAGTTCGTCATACTCCGAATTGTTCGTTTCACCAACCACTTCAACTGTGTAAACGACTTCCCATGTTGAAACATCTTCGTCAAGAAAGATGCCAACCGCGATGGGCTGACCTTTCGCAGTAAGCCCTGTTTCTTCTTGCAACTCTCTGAGAATGTTTTGTTCAAGCGATTGCTGTGGTTCCACCGTTCCAGATGGCGCAAACTCCCACATGCCCTTGTAGGAATGCACATCAGAACTTCTCAGTCCAAGAAGCAGTTTGCCATCATTGTCACACAGCGCGTTCACGCCAAGTGGTTTGATTCCACAGTTGCCCACTGCATGAAATCGATATGAAGTGATTGCACATTGAATCGTTGCCCCGCCATAGCCATTGCGATGTACTCCAAGAACGTGATAGATATCACCATCGACATAGTTAGGATTCGATTCGCGAAGTGCTTCCCACTGCAAATCGACATGACTGATGTCCACATCAGGCACGAATCGTTCATCGTGGCATTGAATGACTGGCGGTCTTCGAAGTCGAATCAACCGAACTCAATACCTTGAGCAAGGGGCATGTCTGCACTCCAGTTGGACGTGCACGTTTGACGACGCATGTATGCCTTCCAACTGTCTGAGCCAGATTCGCGACCACCGCCTGTGTCTTTTTCACCACCAAACGCGCCGCCGATTTCTGCACCACTTGTTCCGATGTTTACGTTTGCGATACCACAGTCTGAGCCCTCTGGTGAAAGGAAGCGACCTGCATTCCGCATTGAGTTTGTAAAGATTGCACTTGATAGACCTTGGTCTACTTCGTTGTGCATTTCAAGCGCTTCGTCGAGTGTTTCGATTGTGAAGACATAAAGAATCGGTGCGAATGTCTCTTCTTTGACGACTTCTGGCATCGACGCGCCTTTGGGAACGCGAACGATTGTTGGCTCGACGTAGTTGCCCGGAGTGTCAGCGAATCGTTCGATTCCTTCAACACCGCCGCAAAGAATCTCGCATCCTTCGCTTGTTGCTTGCTCAATTGACGAACGCATGTTCTCGACTGCTACTTCATTGATGAGTGGTCCCATGAGGGTTCCATCTTCGAGTGGGTTGCCGATGTTGACTTGCTTATATGCATTGAGGAGACCATCAACGACTTTATCAACGACGGATTCATGACAGAGAAGACGGCGAGTTGATGTACATCGTTGTCCTGCTGTGCCAACTGCGCCAAAGAGAGTGCCGCGGATGACCATGTCAAGGTCAGCATCTTCCATAATGATGATTGCGTTGTTACCGCCGAGTTCAAGAAGTGAGCGGCCGAGTCGTCCACCGACAACCTCACCGACACGCTTGCCCATTCTGCATGAGCCAGTCGCTGAGATGAGTGGAAGTCGTCTATCTGCAATCATTGGTTCGCCGACTGCTTCGACTGTTCCGATGATGAGACCAAAGACGTCGCATGGGTCGCCATGTTCTGGCGTGAATATGTCTTGGTTTCGCATGACTTCGTGCGCGACGTTTGTCATTGCGATTGCTGTGAGCGGTGTAATGTCACTTGGTTTCCAGACCATGGTGTCACCGCAGACTGCTGCGAGCATGGAATTCCATGCCCAGACTGCAACGGGGAAGTTAAACGCTGAGATGATTCCGATGGTGCCAAGCGGTTGCCACTGTTCAATCATTTGATGGCGTGGGCGTTCCGATGCAATCGTTAATCCATAAAGTTGTCGGGATAGACCGACTGCGAAGTCAGCGATGTCGATGCATTCAACGACTTCGCCAATGCCTTCAGCGAGAATTTTTCCGCATTCCATGGAGACGAGTTCGCCAAGGGGTTGCTCATATTCTCTAAACGCGTTGCCAATCCGGCGAACGAGTTCACCACGCTTTGGCGCTGGGAGCATTCGCCACTCTTTGAATACAGCGTTACTTCGCTCGACTTGGGCGTTGTATTCTTCAGTTGTTTGTTTCCGAACTGCAGCAATGGGTTCTCCAGTTGCTGGGTTGTATGAAATGATGTGATCGTCAGTTGCCTCAGATGGTTCGCAGACGAGTGGGTGTTGGATGAGGTGAGTTAAAGTTGTAGTCATTCCGGTATTCTAGCAGGACAGACAATTGGTAACATACGAAGCATGCCACTAGATAGAAATGGAATTGCCAAGCGTGCCGCCCAAGAGTTAAGAGACGGTTTTTACGTCAATTTAGGGATTGGGATGCCAACTCTCGTCGCTAATTATGTCCCAGATGGGATGCAAGTTTGGCTTCAATCAGAGAATGGCCTGCTTGGGATGGGCGAGTTTCCTACTGAAGATCACGTCGATGCTGACCTCATCAATGCTGGTAAACAGACGGTCACCGCTGTGGATGGAGCAAGTTACTTTTCATCTTCTGATTCGTTTGCGATGATTCGAGGCGGGCACATCAACCTTGCGATTCTTGGGGCGATGGAAGTTTCCCAAGAAGGCGATTTAGCGAATTGGATGGTGCCTGGCAAAATGATTAAGGGCATGGGCGGGGCGATGGATTTAGTTGCGGGCGTGAAGAAAGTTGTGGTCATCATGGATCACGTCACTCGCAAGGGCGATCCAAAACTCATACCGTCCTGCACCCTCCCGCTCACGGGACTTCGCTGCGTCGATATGGTGATTACGGATTTATGCGTGATGGAAATGAATGAAGACGCAAAGCGATTCGAGATTACCGAACTCGCGCCAGACGTTTCCATCGACGAAGTCCTTGCAAAGACCACTGCTGAAGTGCTCGTATCTGACAGGGTGTAATCACTCCGACTTTTTTCTCCCCTTCTGCCTTTCCGCACTTTTCCACATTCCTTTCACAGAGGATCTGGTCCCGGACCAGACCCTCATGTTGTGGCGCGTAAAAAAACGCCGCATCTTCCGTGACACGACGTTTTGAAGGAACAAATTGTTTCTGTAATCAGAATTCTTTTGAGCGATGCTGCATCTGTGCTTTGAGTCGAGCCAAAATTGATGAGTGCATCTGGCTAACACGTGACTCAGACAAGTCGAGCGTTAAACCGATTTCTTTCATTGTCATTTCTTCGTAGTAATACAGAATGACGATGAGTTTCTCTGCTCGCGAAAGCCCTTTGGTCAACAACAACTGTAAATCTTTACGCTGCAAATCGAGCACAGGATTCTCTTGACGCTGGTCTTGAATGACATCGATTTCTTGAACTTCTTTTGAAGAATCAGAGTCATACGCTTTTCGGTTGAGCGAAGTCATGCCGATCGGGCGAGAGTCTTTTTCAATCTTTTCAAACTCGTCCTTATCGATTTCAAGGAAGTCCATGATTTGATCTTCAGTGGCTTTGTTGCCGGTTTCCATTTCAATTGACTTGCGAGCACGGTCTACCTTGGTAGAACGAGAACGCACAAGACGCGGAACCCAGTCCATCGCACGAAGTTCGTCATAGATAGCACCGCGGATACGCTGCGTGCAATAGGTTTCAAATTTAAAACCACGCTCGAGGTCGTATGCGTCAATGGCTTGCATCAAGCCAAAGAGTCCTGCTGAGTACAAATCATCAACATCCACTTCCGATGGCAGTTTCTGATGTACCCGTTCAGCGGTATACCGAACAAGTTGCAGGTAATGCTCCATAAGCACATTTCTAATTTCAAGCGTTGGTTCTACTTTGTAGATCATCCATACTTCTAGCAATTCCATTTCACCGGATGGCGTTTGCACAACGACATCCAAGCCCTTTGGAATCTTTCCTTGTAGTGATGATCTAATTGATTCAACTGAGACAGTTGGCATGGTCTACTCCTTGACCCTTACACTAGACAAGCATACACATGCATGCTTTCCAATTCATCCTGCCGATCCTTGGCAACGATGTTGTGAAAACTATACCATGTTGCACGAGGGATGTTCAAGGAAATGTAAAGGGGTTTTGTCATGAAATTCAAAATGTCAATCTTTTGACACACTCATATGAAAGTCATGAGCAAGCACTTTTCATTCACTTATTCCCACTGCTTCCCGTTTTTTTATTTATTGTAAAAATGCCGTTTTCAGTGAAAGAAGCCTGTTTTACAGCCCTAACTGGGCTGAAATCGGTTTTGTATTAGATGGTCTAAGTTGAATAACCAGAACAGGTTATCGGCTGTTTGCCGCAGTTAAACTCACCAATCACTGATTCAACGAGCCTGTGCGTCTTTGCAATCTCTAAATGGGTTGAAACGTCCTGCCCATCGGTAAACCAACTTAACGAAGTGTTCAACGAACTTAATGAAGTCGTGACAGCACCAAAAGAATCAACTTCATCTAATTTTGTCACAATGATTCGGTCATAGTTTGTAACAGCGTACGCTTCAGCAGCGCGCAATGTTGCTGTAGATGTTGAAGTTGCTGAAAGCACAAGGTGGGTTTCAGTTGGATTTGCAACTGACAAAATGTTTGCGGTTTCTTCAATGCGATCGATATCCATCGCTGAACGCCCTGTTGTATCAATGAGCACGACATCGTCTTTATGAATATCCGCGAACACTTGAACCATTTGCTCCGCAGTGCTAGCAATCTTAAATGGCGCATCAAACAATGCCGCATACTGTCTCAGTTGGTCGACTGCTGCAATTCGGTACGTGTCTGCTGTCACAAGCGTCACTGAACGCCCCTGCTGCAAACGATACTTTGTTGCAAGTTTTGCAATTGTTGTCGTCTTGCCAACACCAGTTGGACCAACGAGGGCGATCGTAACTGGCGCATCATGCGTTCGCGTTGGGGGCTGAACGACATCAGGGAGCTGAGTCATCATCGCTTCTTGCAACTTCCCTTTGTACACTTCATTTGACATGCCTGGATACACTTGCACAGAGTTGATAAGTTTCTCGGCGAATGATTCTGCAATGCCTTGAGCAATGAGCCACGCTCTCGCTTCTGTGGCTTGATTGGATTGCGGCTCAACTGTTTTGCTCATCGCATAACCAACGAAATCTCGAATCTCTTGAATGCCTTGCTCGATTCGTTTCGTATTGATTTCTAGCGGTTTGACTTCTTTGAGAAGGGATTTTGCGTATGCAATTGTTCGCTGCCTGTCCGTTTTTAACTCCCGTTGATCATATTCCAACTGCAATTCTGAACATAGCCTGCTAACGATGACAAGCTCGACCTCATCTACAATTTCATTTCGACCAAGAATGACTGCGTTAATGTTGGCTTTGTTAAATCTTGCTTTTACTTTACGCCTTGCTTTCATTGAAGTCACGACAACGATTGGAAGGGACTCATCAACGAGTTGTTTTGTTGCTTCTTGCATCCCTGCAGTCAACTGGGATTGACTCAACTGTTGGGTTTCAATCGCAACTTCAACAGCAGTTGGCAGTTCAACACATTTGATAATCTGCTCGCCATGCTCATTGACCCGAACAACCCCATCACATATCTGCCTGCGTAACTTGAACCGTACTTTCTCAACGCAGTCATGGGCAGACACATTCTCCCAGTCAGAAGATGTTTCTAAAATCGTTTTCAAATCAACGACTGGTACTTGTTCTTCTAAAAGCGCACCAAGGATGTGATGCAATCTTGAAAGCGAGACTTTCTTACTCATGATTGACTGCACAAACTCTGGCGAAGTTCTTCTAAGGTCGTCTAGCATTTCCGCAACCGCTTCGCGTGACAACAACTCAGAAGCGTATTGCTCAACTACGTGGGCAAGATGCGTCATGAGAACTGCAATCGCATCCATTGGCTGCACAAACAAATCGACTAACTGAGGATCTTGTGGCTCAAGCCAAACAACATCTAATCCAAAAACGGGGTCAATATCCTGAATGCCAGAGATCTCGTGATGATTTTTCGGGAGCATAATCATCACTCTGTCTGGATAAATATGCCCTTCACCAACCAGACCACCCCTGACATAGAGGCGATACCCATTTGGATGAAGGTTGTAGTTGTCCTTAATGCACATTGAAGGCACCGTGAATCCGAGCGTTTCTGAAACTGAGAACCGAAGCGAAGCAATTTGTTCAACGACATTTCCTGGCATCTCCTGCGAAACGAGCGGTAACAAGCCCTTGCCGATTTCAATCCGCATTTTTGCATCAAGAGAATTTGATTTTTGAATCTGTTGCTGTTTTCGCTCAATCAAAGACTGACCTTCATCGGAACGCTTCATCTGCTGGAACCCCGTCCATGCAAGAGCGCCAATAAGGGCAGCAAGAACAAGAAGTGGAAGTGTTGGCAGATTCGTCATTGATAGTCCAATGAGGAGAACTGAAAACAGTCCGAGTCCAATTGGTTGCGCCGTGAATGATTGAGGCACTGAAATACCAAGAGGCATGCCGTCTTTAGAAAGCAGAGTTGCGACGCCTACAAACAATCCGAATACGAGGATGAGTTGCCAAACAAACGTCATCGAGATGGCTTGAGAACTCACCATTGCAAGTGAGGTATGGTCAAGATCCTGCGTAAAGACAGCGTCTCCCCAGAACCCTAGAACGATGCAACAATAACAGATGAGCGAAACGGTCCGCATAAGTCTTCCTGACACTATGTTTTGGGGCATCCATGCCCACTCAAGCACCCGTAAAAAGGGTGTAATCACCTTGAACATCGGCAACTTTAATCGTAGAACATGATTATCATGCCCATTATGGCAACGAGAATTTGCATATTCATTATCTTATTTTGCACAGTTCCAGCTTTGGGACAAGAAAAATACCTCCTCAGCGACAAGACAGACGCTTGGGAACTTGCTTACTCCCCGAAACCGGGCACACCTGAAGCACAACTTGCCTCTGCTGCGAAAGCGCTTGCGAACAACAAGTACAACGAAGCAATCCGACTCTCTACGATTTGGATTAATCGAAATAAAAGGCATCCATTGCTAGGACAAGCGCACATGTATCGTGGCAATGCATTGTTTGAACAAGGAAACTATTACGAATCGTTATTCGATTTTGAGTTTGTCGCACGAACCTTCTCCGGCACAGATGTTGAAGTTGCCGCAATCGCTCGTGAACTTGAAATTGGAACGATGTTTGCTCGAGGATTGAAGAAAAAAGTTTGGGGCATGCGAATTGCTGATGCAACAGATGAAGCAGCGGAATGTTTGATGAGAGTTCAAGGAAGATTGCCTAGAAGTCCCATGGCACAGGAAGCGTGTATGGAGCTTGCTGACTTGTATTTCAGACAAAATGACATGAAAAATGCGAGCAAAACATACAACATTTTTCTTGACAACTATTCCAAGAAGGCAACTCCAAAGCTTGTTTCAAAAGCTCGCTCACGACTTATCGACTCTAGACTTGCTACCTATCGAGGGCCCCTCTATTCAAACCAAGGGCTTGTAGAGGCGGATTTAATGCTTGAACAGTTGCAACAGGTTAACCCAAGACTTGCTAAATCAATCAATGCCTCAGCACGTATGACAAGATTCGATGAATTGTTTGCAAAAAAAATGTTAAACACTGCTAAATGGTATTTAAAAACAGAAAAGCCCGTTTCAGCTGAGTATACATTGAGGCAAATGGTTAAAAAGTACCCGCAAACATCCGCAACAGTTGAAGCACTTGAAGATATCATTCCTCACCTCCTCACTCAGTTGCCAGCAATTATCACAACTGAGGTGACTCCGTTTTACATCATGCAACAGGAGGCCATTTTGGAAAAGACCATTGTTGTTGAAGTGGTCACGGAGCGAATAGATTGAGATTCGTACTACTTTTCATTTTTACACTTCTCTACAGTTGCGCTAGTGATCCAACAAAGGGCTATTCAACATCATCCTTATACTCGCCTCAGATTCGCACTGTTGCTGTACCAATGTTTGAAAACAATACAACGTCTCGGCAGATGGAAATGATGTTGACAGATGCTCTCATCAAAAAGATTCAATCTCGCACGCCGTACCGAGTCGTGGATGAGATGAATGCAGACACTCTTTTGACTGGCACTATCACTGATGTTGAGTTACAGCCACTCAATCGCTCAAGCGTGACTGGATTTGATAATGAGGTCTTGCTAAAAGTGACCGTTAACTTTGATTGGATGAACCTTGGGACGGGGACCCGCATTGTCGGCAAACGAAACTTTACTGCTGACGCAATTTTTGTGCCTTCAAGGCCATCCTCAGAGCCCATCGAAATGGGGCAGTTTGCAGCAATTGAACAGTTATCTTCCGATATTGTCGACCAAATGCAAGCAGCGTGGTAAACCACACATAGATTCGCTTCGTACCATAAAATACGTTGTCACATAAACACACATGACATTCCTATATAGGTAACTATTGATGGCAAACCCAACCGGCAATCAAAACAACAATCAACAAGATCCAAACACGCCCCCTAAGCAAAAGTTTAGCCGTGGACTGTTAAGTTGGATGCTTATCTGCTTCGCGCTCATCATGATGTGGGGCATGATTAATGGGTCTGGCTCAGGACAGGAAATTACGAGTTGGAACGACTTCTTAAATCGTGCTGAAGCAGGCCAGTTTGAAAAGAATACTGTCACCCTAGAAGAATCAAGAGTGACTGCAGTGATCGAAGATGGTTCAAACACCCCAGCAGGATCAATTGACATCCCAGCAGGCACAATTGTCTACTTCCCCTACGGCGGACAAAGTCAAGAGTGGTACCTTGCTCAGCTCAACGAGAAGGGAATCGACCACAACACTGACATTGACAGCGGTACGCTCATGATGCTTCTCGTCAGTTGGGCGCCGATGCTTTTTATCTTGCTTTTGATCTTCTTCTTGATTTCAAGAAGCGCGAGGGCTGGTGGTGCCGGAGGCATGCTTGGCAACTTTGGTAAATCAAAGCACAAACTTGCAAACAAAGACACAATGAAAGTGACATTCGATGATGTTGCGGGTGTCGAAGAAGCGAAAGCAGAAGTTCACGAAATCATTGAATTCTTAAAGAACCCTAAAAAGTTCGCACGTCTAGGTGGGCGTATTCCTCGGGGCATATTGCTCGTTGGATCACCGGGTTGCGGCAAAACACTTCTTGCAAAAGCAATTGCTGGTGAAGCAAATGTTCCATTCTTTACCATCTCAGGTTCAGACTTTGTTGAAATGTTTGTTGGAGTTGGAGCAAGTCGTGTTCGCGACTTGTTCAAGCAAGCAAAAGATGCCTCACCTTGTATCATTTTCTTAGATGAGATTGACGCTGTTGGTCGTAAGCGTGGTAGCGGTTTTTCAAGTGGTGGGCATGACGAACGAGAACAAACACTCAACGCAATTTTGGTTGAAATGGATGGCTTTGAACTCAGCGACCAAGTGATTGTGATGGCTGCAACGAATAGAGCTGATGTTCTTGACCCAGCACTGACTCGTCCGGGTCGCTTTGACAGACAAGTTCACGTTCCCCTTCCAGATGTCGAAGGTCGAAAAGCGATTCTAGAAGTACACGCGAAGAAAGTTCGGTTATCTCCAACTGTAGACTTAGACAGAGTCGCACGCGGAACCCCCATGTTCTCAGGTGCTGACCTTGAAGCACTGATTAATGAAGCAGCAATTATCGCAACGCTTGCTGACAAAGAATATGTAGACCAACTTGATCTTGAAGAAGCAAGAGACAAAGTCCGTTGGGGCCGAGCAAACAAGAGCCGCAAGGTGCAAGAACTTGAACGTGTCGCCACGGCATACCATGAAGCAGGTCACGCAGTTGTACAACTTGTTCTTCCTGACGCCGATCCTGTGCATAAGGTGACGATTATTCCTCGCGGACAATCTGGTGGCGCAACATTTAGTCTCCCTGAAAAAGACCGTTATTTCTACAACCGCAAATTCCTTGAAGCATCCATGCGAGTGTTGTGTGGTGGTCGAATTGCGGAGCGTCGAAAAACGCATGACATTTCAAGTGGCGCATCCATGGATATTCAAATGGCAACGAGTTACGCAAGACACATGGTGCTTGACTGGGGCATGTCTGATCGTCTCGGCTTTGTCCAGTACTCCCCTGATCCAAATCGCGAGGCGATTTTTGCAGATCGTGATTATTCTCAAGACACTGCTCGCATCATTGATGAAGAAATCAAACGACTCATCGACGCTGCGTACGCTGAAACCGAACGACTCATTGATGAACACTGGGATAAGGTTGAAGCGATTGCAAATGCACTGCTTGATTATGAAACATTGCAGGCAGATGAACTTGAAGCCATCATGAGAGGCGAATCAATCGCACGAACTTCAGTAAATGACTTGCTTCAAGAGGAAGCAGACAAGAGTTCTTCAAGTGAACAACAAGACGCCTCCGAACAAGACGCACCTGAAGATGATGGTCCCGACACTGCTTCGGGCGA
Organism: Phycisphaerales bacterium; assembly: GCA_022447165.1. GTDB lineage: Bacteria > Planctomycetota > Phycisphaerae > Phycisphaerales > SM1A02. The sequence goes on from JAKVBR010000023.1 coordinate 12,826, forward strand.
TGTTGTCCCTACGCCTGCTTAAACGCCAACTTAAACACTTGATTCAATCATTATCAATGAACTTTTTGTGACGCAAGTAATGATGGTAATGTTGGGCGAATCTGTGCGCTTCATCTCGCAGTTTTTGCAAAAGTTTTAACCCTTCATTGTTCCGACCCAATTTGATGGGCTGCGTTTGATAAGGCAGATAAATCAACTCCTCTTTTTTTGCAAGCCCCACTACATGCGGTGGACGATGTTCCCATTGTTCGAAGGTCTCCATGACAGCAGAGAGTTGACCACGACCACCGTCGATTAAAATCAAATCTGGATAAAGTTCTAACCCTCTTCCAGCATCTCGATACCGTCTTGAGATAACTTCTCTCATCGATTGATAGTCATCATTTGTTGATGATTTAATTTTGAATCGCCTGTACCCATCTTTGTAAGGTTTGCCATCGATAAAAGCTACTTTTGCGGCTACTGTTTCTTTTCCTTGCAAGTGTGCTATATCAAACGCTTCGATAAATCGAAATTCTGAATCTACGTTAAGTGCTCGCCGAAGTGACTTCATCCCTGCATTTGCATCCTGTGCAAAAACCGTGATCTCGGATTGCCAAACAACATCCTTTCCTGAATGGTCATCGAGTTTTTCAATTGCATCAATCTGGTCTCGGAGTTCAGCGGCAAGTTCGTACGCTTTTGTTGCTGAAGCTTCTTGCATGGCATCACGCATTTCGCGAAGCATGACACTTCGCTTAGAGGTTAAAAACTTTACCAATCTTTGGATTGACTCCTTGTATTGCGTCTTGTCGATTCTTGCACCACAGGGAGCAGTACAACGATCGATCGCATGTAACAAACAAGGTCTAAAGAAACGGAGCGATTCATCATTTGCATCGATTGTTAAGTCACACGTCCGGAACTTGAAAATCGTTTGCAATACATGCACTGCTTGATGGAGCGCACCGACTGAAGTAAACGGACCAAATGTTTTCGCAGACTTGAATCGTGGCTCGCTAGGATTACGTGTGATGTAAACACCAGGAAAATCATCCTTTGTTGTAATGACGAGGTAAGGATATGTTTTGTCATCAAGTTGGAGCGTGTTGTACTTTGGACGGTGATCTTTGATGAGACGCGATTCTAGTAAGAGCGCTTCCCACGAAGAGGGGCATTCGATGATCTCGATGTGCTCAATATATGGCAGCATGCCCTGCTTCCAGGGGCCT
>JAKVBR010000024.1 GCA_022447165.1 Phycisphaerales bacterium
CAAAAGAATGACCGTCGTTGCAGGAAACGACCAACCAAACATGACCCAAGAAGAAATGCATGAGCACGTCATTACTGCGCTCAAAAGGGTCAAACCAATTGTCGAAGATGAAGGCGTGATGCTCATTCTTGAACCAATGAACATACGCGTAGACCATAAGGGCCATTGTTTATATGGAAGTCCCGAGGCCGTTCACATTTGCAGAGAAGTTGATTCGCCAATGGTCAAAATCAATTGGGATTTGTATCACATGCAGATTAGTGAAGGCGATTTATGCGGTCGACTTCGTGATGGGTTTGACCAAGTTGGTTACATACAAATTGCAGATCATCCTGGCAGAAAAGAACCGGGCACAGGTGAAATTGAATATGGCCGCGTCTTTAGAGAACTGAATGATCTTGGTTACACTGGACCAATTGGTGTTGAAAGTGGCACTAAGGAAGGTGAAGACAAGGCCGTTGATCGTCTTCGTAATGTAACCCTTATATAAAAAACAAGACCAGCTTTCGCTGGTCAAGTTAAAACCCTGCCACAGGTTTGAAAAGTTTAGTTAGAGAGCATTGCTGCTGCGTTGGCCATCGCTTCCCAGTTTGAAGCGGATGTGTTCACTGCACTTTGAGCATTGTTTCGTGCGACACGTGCTGCGCGGTATGCTGAGCGAGCCGTTTTAAATGTTCGAGTTGCAGAACGCATTCTTTTAAGTGATTTTTTGTACGCTGCATATGCACTGCGGTATTGTTTTGAATTCTTGCCAAACTTTTTGATTGCACGGAATCGTTTCTTAACTGCTGTAAAGCTCTTAAGTGCTGATCGATATGAACGTGATGCCTTACGATAGTTTGAAGTACGAGCGATGACTTTAGTTTTTGCTTGATTAAGTCTGCGAGTCAATCGTGATTGTTGCGATGTTCGTTTTGCTGAGATTGCTGCCGCTGCAACTGTTTTTGCCTCTGATGCTGCTTGATCTGCAACTTGCTGTTGTGCTTGCTCTTGAGCGGACTGTTGTGCGACGAATTCTGCTGCAACACTATCTACAGCTGTTTTCATTGCTGATAACATTGAGACGTGGTAGTTGTCAAGTTCTTCAAACATAGCTTTTCTTGTTTCATTATCTAGTGTTGACCAGTTTTCTTCGTACCAGTTGAAGTACACATACGCATCCCACATAGCAATACCTTGAATGCGATGTTCTTTGCCTTCACTGTTTGTCCAGACTGCGTTTAGTGATGAGTTGATTTGATCTCTCATGAATTCTTCAACAGTATGTAGTCCAGTGTATTTGCCATTTACAAGGTAACGCGGTGATGCTTGAACATATACAGGAACCTTACCTTCAACCATTTCCATTGATTTTTCTATACGTTTTTGAAGACGGGATGAACCATTAGCAACAGCATTGTTGTCATATACATCAGGGAAAATGCCTGTGCTTGCTTTTAACAAGCGTGAGACATCAGCAGTTGTGCTGTTTTCTTTTGTATGTGATTTCTTTGGTAGACCCCAGTAACCAATTTTTGCATTTGGTCTAAGTGATTGAGCATACTCAAGACCTTCGATGTAGAAATCAATGACTGAATCCATAACCACTTGACTTGATGTATCAAACACACTCCACCATTGACCTTCCATATCTAAACAGAGTGGACCGTCATAATCTGCAGGGATGTTTGCATCTACCCAGTTTTTAAATCGTGCTTTGTCGTCATCTGAATATACTCCATCAGCATACCAATCGACGCCACCGTTGTATGCATAAGGAAGTACTGCAACACCATTCTCGGAAGCCCATGCTTTTGCGTTTTCTCCTTGATCAAGCAAGTTTGCGAGATTTCGTCGTTGAGCATTTCTTGATAGTTGATCGTAATAAATCGCATCCAAAAGAATTGGTGGTTCTTCCTGCCAACTTAAATCAGCAGCATTGTTATCGTCGGAATTATTATTGTTTTGTTGGTCATCGTTCTCTTCAACGACTTGACCCCAAAGCCCCATAAGAATCATGATGTCATCACTATCAGTGATACCATCATTATTGAGGTCACTTGGGCATTCGCCTTCGCATGATTGGTTGAGATTTGAAGTAAGAACGGCAAGGTCGTGAGCGTCAATGACGTTATCGTTATTGAAATCTGCTTGGTGAGCAGCGAGGGTTGTTGTTGTGACGAGCACGGCGGTCATGGCCGAAGCAGTTGGCAGGGTTGTCATTGGGTTGTCCTTAGGGGTGAGGGGTAAATTTCATGGTCGAGACCATCTCGACAGGTGCACCTCATAGGCGGCTTATGATGGGTTTGTGAACGCTAAAATGTAAAAAAAGCGCAAAACCGCGTTTTTAGCCGGTAAACGCCGTTTGTTACCCCCTAATTTGTGTTCTGGATGTGCTTTATTGAAGCGAATTTGGAAGATAAAGGCGTCTATGGTTCCTTTGTCTTCGGTTGCTAGACACTACAGTAGTGCCATACAGTCCATCGGTGCCCGTGGATTGAAACTTCACACTTCACGAGTGATTGATACTCAGAATTCACATTGTGCTGTTTAGATGGGTCATTCCCTCATTTTGAGTCATTCATGCACCAATGTAGTGTTATCATCCCTTAAAGAAGGAGTAATGGCTTATGACACGCTTGTTTGCAACAATTTTTGCTTCAATAGCACTTCTCGTTACCGGATGTAGTTCAACGGGCTCCCCCGAATTGACTCAAACTGCTACAACAGTTGTCAGTCAAGTTGACCCCTCTAAGGTTGAACAATTGTCAGTCGCGAGTTTACATGACGCTTTTTTAAACAAAACTTCGAAGCAATCTCAAGAGGGAAGGGTTGTGGATGTTTCTGGCGAAGTCATTGCCTATAAGTTAACAGAAGACAATCGGTTTTCTGTCACAATCAGAAAGGATAGTAAAGATGCACTTTGTTTATTCTCAGGCGATATTGCAAGCCAAGTTGGAACTGGAAGGGCTATATTCCGCGGTGCAAACATAACAGTCAGAGGGCAGCTCGGCAAAGCAGGTCTGTTTTCTTCAACACCATTTGTTATCGATGGATGCGCAATCGTAACCAACTGATACACCGTGAGCGATAGTCAGAACAATCTTAGTTCTCCATTCTCAGTGGAGTGGACGCATCAGTTGTTAAATACTGACTCAGCGTTTGGAGCAAATGATGCGCTCGCTCAAGTCTGCTCCCCCCTTTACCCAGTAAAACTGTTGCCAATCATCGATGATGGTGTGATTGAACATCACCCGTCGCTCGCTGAAACGATTCAACAGTGGGGAATGACTGCTAGCGTCAACTGCTGTCCACCAGTCATCATTAAAGGTGGCGAGCAATCAAAAAACAACTTCGCTTGCGTTGAGCAAATCCTAGAAGCAATTCATAACGATCACCTCTGTAGGAAGTCCGTTGTTCTAGCAATCGGCGGAGGCGCAGCGCTTGATGTCATTGGATTTGCTGCGTCTATTGCACATCGTGGCATTCCACTTATTCGAATTCCCACCACAACTTTATCTGCGTGTGATTCAGGTCTAGGCGTAAAGAATGGGATTAACTACTTCGGTAAGAAAAACTTTCTTGGAGTGTTTGACCCGCCCTACGCTGTCATCAACGATTATTCCTTCCTAACGACACTGAATGATCGCCATTGGATTTCTGGAATGAGCGAAGCGGTAAAAGTTGCGTTAATCAAAGATGATTCATTGTTTGACACCATCGAATCGAATGCCGAAACGCTTGTCAATCGAAACATGGATGTTGCTAAAAGCATCATCATGCGTTCAGCAGACCTGCACCTTCACCATATTACTGAAGCAGGCGATCCATTTGAAAAAAATGAATCGAGACCACTTGATTTTGGACATTGGTCTGCGCATAAACTTGAACCACTCACTGAATTCACATTAACACATGGTGAAGCCGTATCGATTGGACTGGCACTCGATGTCACCATCAGCAAGCGGTTAGGATTCCTAGATGAACACACTCACAGGCGAATCCTGTCATTGTTACATTCATTAAACTTGCCTACAACTCACGAAGCGTTATTGAACCCAGAACTCATCGGAGGTCTTGAAGAGTTTAGAGAGCACATCGGAGGTAAACTCACTCTTCTCATGCTCGAGGGTATCGGAAAACCGATTGAAATTCATGAGTTAGATTCGGAAACTGTACGCCAAGCAATCGACGAACTCATGTAGAATTGTTTGCGTGAGCCACCCCTCCCCATTAACGAAAACCGAAATTGTCGACCGCTATTTTCTTGAGCATCGAGCAAAGTTGTTAGACATTGCCGCATTGTTAGATCGTATTGATCGCGCATCTGGAGACGACAAGATTGATTTTCGTATTGAAGCATTGCTCGAATGTGCAAAGGAGTTGCACTCAGAAGAAGTGGGACGCACCGAACGAATGCTACTACTGTTAAGCGACAAAACAACAGAACCAATTGAGGAAGCTGGGATGAAGGGCGCAACGGGAGCAGTGCCTCCACAGTCATGACGTACATTGACCCACATATTCACATGGTGTCACGAACGACTGATGACTATCAGCGAATGGCACAAGCGGGCTGTGTTGCAATCACAGAACCCGCGTTCTGGGCTGGTTTTGACAGAAGTAGCCCGCAGGGTTTTTATGATTACTTCAAACAACTCACCGATACTGAACCAAAAAGAGCAGCACAATATGGCATCAATCACCACTGCTGGCTCTGCATCAATCCAAAAGAAGCGGAAGATGTCGGCTTTGCAAGAGAAGTCATGAGTTTGATTCCCGAGTTTATGTCTTGCTCAAACGTGCTTGGCATTGGTGAAATTGGTCTAAACAAAAACTCAAAAAACGAACTGACGATACTCGAAGAGCAACTCGTGCTTGCTGAGACGCACAATCAACTCGTACTTGTGCATACACCTCATCTTGAGGACAAACTCAAAGGCACTTTGCTCATTATGGATGCCATTGCAAACACTTCAATTACACCAGATAGAGTCCTCATTGACCATGTTGAAGAACATACCGTTAATGCCGTACTCGACAGAGGGTTCTGGGCTGGCATGACGCTTTACCCAGACAGTAAGTGCACGCCTCAACGCGCAGCCGACATCATTGAGTCAGTTGGTTCAGAACGACTGTGGATTAACTCAGCAGGTGACTGGGGACCGAGTGATCCACTCGCTGTACCGAAGTGCCAGGTCGAGATGGCAAGTCGAGGGCACACCAGTGATTTGATTCAAAAGATTTCCTATGACAACCCACTTGAGTTCTTATCTCAAAGTGGCAAATTCAAAGTGTCATAACTGATGCTTGGCTACTGCACCAATGTATTCCCTGGTGACACTTTTGATTCAGTCATCAAGAATCTAGAAGAGTATGTGAAGCCACTACAGCATGCCCTTTCGTTTGATGCGGGTATTGGCATTTGGCTCTCAGCAAATGCGCTACATGATGCTGATGTGACACAACTTAAAGACACACTTGAGCAATGCGGTGTTCAATTGATGACATGCAATGGATTCCCCGCTGGCAACTTTCATGCATCACGTGTGCGACACGATGTGTACCTTCCAAATTGGTCCATGGATGAGCGACTTGAGTACACGCAAGGACTTGCCGAGTTATGCGCAGCAGTCACGCATCGACAATCGTTTGGCATATCCACCCTCCCACTTGGCTGGAATGTTCACGAGTTTGATTTTCGAATTGCTACAACGTTGATTTTGAAGTGTATCGACTCATTAGAAGAGATCGAGCAGAAGTCGGGCGTCTGTATTCATCTAGATATTGAAGCGGAGCCGGGTTGCTTGCTTCAGACATCGGCAGAACTAAGTCAATTCGTCAATGAAGCATTTGGTGATGACGAGAGGGTGCGGCGTTATTTGCGAGTTTGTCACGACACGTGCCACGCCGCAGTCATGCAAGAGCCGATTGAATCATGCATCAAGCATTATGAAGATTCGGGGCTCTCGATAGGCAAAGTACAAGTGTCATCAGCGCTTCAATGTGAAGTCAGTGATTCCAATAAAGATTCAATTCTCCAAGGACTTTCCCAATTCAATGAACCAAAGTTCCTTCATCAAACGACCGTGCAAGATGACAACTCTATGCTCTTTTATGAACACCTTGAAGATGCATTAATATCGAAAGCAACTGGCTTGTGGCGCGTTCATTTCCATGTTCCAATTCACAAATCAAGTTTGAGCTTCATCCAAACGACGCAAGATGACTTACTCCATAGCATCAATGTTCTCAAAACTCATGACATTGAAACTTGGGAAGTTGAAACCTATACATGGAATGAAATGCCAAGTACGATAAAGCGAGATGAACTTGTAGAATCTATGGCAAAGGAACTCCATTGGGCGCGCGACATTATTTACAACTAACTCCGACTCAAGCATGGTTGAACATACTTCGGTTGAGCAATTCCCCGACTGTTGTGAGCAACATTATGGTTGGGCTTGGAATTGCAATATTCGTCCATAACCAAGAGTTCGCAGAACGGCTACATCCCCCTACGCTTAACTTTTCTAAACCGCTTCTTTTAGTCGCAATTGCTTTGTTGGCTTTTTACTTTGCAGGGATGATTTTGAACGATGCCAAAGATGCAAACATTGATCAGAAGCATCGACCAGAAAGACCGATTCCATGCGGGGCAATCAAACGAAGAGATGCGTGGTTTGCAGGAGTCGTCTCGCTCGTTTTTGGAGTGTTACTCTGCGCTTTAGTATCTACAAACGTAGCACTGTGTAGTTTGTTTCTTGTCACTGCTGTTTGCTTATACACCGCCATTCATCATCTGTTTGTACCAGCACTCGTACTCATGGGCATATGCCGGGGACTTGCTTACATCCTTTCATTTATCGCAATCGCCCACTCGTTTTCATTCATTGCAATTGAGTTTGCACTTGGTGTTGGACTCTACACCATGTTCCTTACTTGGATCGGCAAGAACGAGCATCTCAGTAACAACAATCGCGCTTATCTCGTATGGCTGCTTGCCATTCCACCGCTTGTTCCAATTCAGTACTGGCTACCAAACATCGAATTCAACATCATTTTGTATGTGGCGTATCTAGGGTGGATTGCTCTTGCATCAAAAGCTTTTGTCACCAACAAGATTGGACAAGGGATGCACATACTCCTTGCTGCATTTTGCTTGCTCGACTGCATCTTTCTCTCGGTACTTGGCGAGTTATCGTTGTTTGTCGTGTCGTTCCTTTGTTTTGTTTTGACCCTTGGCATGCAAAGGTATATAAAAGGAACATAAATGAAACGAGTTGCCGTCATCAATGTCGTTGGACTAACCCAAGATTTGATTGGAGAACACACTCCAAATATTTCGGCATTTGCATCGAACTCAACCCTCCAAGAGTTCTTGCCCCCACTACCTGCAGTCACTTGCACCGTTCAATCTTCAATCTTGACTGGAAGTGAACCAAGCGGTCATGGAATCGTTGCAAACGGGTGGCATAATCGAGTGACAAAAGAAACTTCCTTTTGGAAGCAATCAAATGAGTTAGTGCATGGTGTCAAGATTTGGGATGCATTAAAAACAACACACCCTGAGGCAACCGTTGCCAATATGTTCTGGTGGTTTAATATGTATTCTTCTGTGGATATCGCAGTTACGCCAAGACCCCAATACCGCGCAAATGGCAGGAAAATTCCTGACATTTGGACCACGCCAACGCACTTGAGGCAAACACTCCAAGACAAACACGGGCAGTTTCCACTCTTTAAGTTCTGGGGTCCTGGCGCTGGCATTGAATCGAGTGCGTGGATTACAAACGCAACGCTTGATGTCGAACATGAGTTTGAACCAACGCTCACCTTTGTGTACTTGCCCCATCTTGATTATCCGCTACAGCGAGTTGGGCCGGAACATAAATCCATTCCAAAAGAGTTAAGAGCGATTGATACGCAAGTCGGAAAACTGTTTGAGCAGTACGACAAATCAGGTGTTCAATGCTGCATCATATCTGAATACGGCATTGAGCAAGCAACCCAGCCCGTTCACATCAACAGAGTGTTAAGAGAGAGTGGATATATCTCTGTTCGCGAAGAAGGTGGTCTAGAGTTTTTAGACGCTGGAATAAGCAAGGCATTTGCTGTCCCTGACCACCAGGTTGCACACATTTACGTTCGCGAAGATGTCAATGTCAAACCGATCGCTGCTTTACTTGAAACTGAGCATGGCATTGAATTCGTTCTTACTGGTGAAGAGCGTGGTCATTTGAATCATGAGCGATCGGGCGAGATCATCGTTGTCGCAAGTAAGGGTGCGTGGTTTACGCATGATTGGTGGATGCAAGACAGCAAAGCGCCAGATTATCAGCGAACTGTAGACATCCACAAGAAACCGGGATATGACCCGCGCGAGTTACACCGTGCAACGGGCTGGCGTGGGTCGAGGATTCGCATTGCGTTACTGCTACTACTCAAGAAATGTGGTTTCAATAAACAACTGAATGTCATTACGCTTGATGCAAACAAAGTCAAGGGAACGCACGGTCGAACGCCAGAGCAAGGCGCGCCGTCACCTGTCATCATTCCACCTTGTGATACAAAAAAAATGCCGAAGCAACTTCGGGCTTCGGCACTCAATCAGTACATTCTGAATTTAGTTACTTCTTCGTAGACTGGTCCATACTCGTCATGACGAGGACGATGTCCATCATGTCAACGATGCCATCAGTATTGACATCGCCTGTCGCTGGTTTTGGGCATGATGCCAATTGTTCATCGCAGTCAGTGTTTGGCCCAAGCCATGCACCGCCCGCTTTTACGCAAGATTTTTCGTCAACAATGAGGCAGCCAGTGCCGATGCAGCATGCGCCTGTTGCTTTACCCTGCGCAACCATGTAACCGCCGGTTCCCGCAACGGTGTCGTGCGTCATGGTAAATCTGCAATCATCATTAAGAACAGTCGCACTCTTGTATCCACGGTATACAGCGTTGCCTGTGAACATCGCTAAGTTATCTGTAAAGACTGTTGCAGTAAGGCGACCAGTACTGTCGTAATCGTAGATGCCACCACCGTTGTACGCAGCGCGATTGTGCTTAAACACACAACTGATGACGCGAACGGTTGAGCCAAAGTTATACATGCCGCCACCACCGTACTTCGCTTCATTATCCGAAACTTCAGTATCCCGAATCTCTGGTGCCCCTCGGCTGTTGTAAAGGCCCGCGCCACGCTCGGAAACGTTAGCTCGGACTTTGCAATTTCGAATAATGGTGTTACTTCTGTCACCGTTGTAAATCGCGCCACCTTGGTATGTGGAACTGTTGTTGACAAAGATGCAGTTTAAAATCGTCGGACTTGAGTGCAGACAAAGAAGCCCACCACCGATGGTTTCATCTTCACTGTATAAATCTTCATTGCCGGTGCCATTTGTAATGGTGAATCCATCAAGAACCGTACTTGGCCCTTCACCACTGATGCATTTCACAACGCTGTCTTTCTTTTCCCAGCCATCAATTGTTGTGACCGCAGCGCCATCTGAACTTCTAAGTGTAATTGCTTTCCCCTTAAAATTGATGACTTCATCGTATCGACCTGGGGCTACAAGGATGATGTCATCACCCTGAGCAAGATCAATCGCACCCTGAATCGATTCGACCTCTTTTGGCACATGAATCGTTTCAGCAATTGCACCACGCATGCCAAACATGCTGATGGCACTCGCACACGCGAGGAGAACTAAATTGGTTCGTCTATTCTTGCTCATCTCTTTTTCGATCAGTTTGCCCACCATGGCAAGCCTAAATACTGTAACACGCTTCTTCGTAGGATGCTGTTGTAAAACGTTTGTTTGCAACATGTTCCATCGACTCTAGTGTCATTTTAGATAGTTTATTCGTTTCATTCCTTGTTTTGGGATTTGCAGTGCTAGTTATGCGGTCTCTGCATTGTGTTATCAGACTATTACTCTTGCTACGATACCCTTCAATGGATAGTCATCATGCTCGATTTGACGCGTTAATTGATACGGTAAAAGAGGTTTCCTCGTTCGTTTTATCCCATTTTTTAGATCCAAACTTCACAAAAAGAGTCAAAGTAGACGGTTCAATCGTCACTTCAATTGATTGCAAAGCTGAAGAAATGGCAAAGGAGCTTATTTTATCGCGATTTCCAGATGATTCCATCTTGGGGGAAGAATTGGGCAATCATTGCGGTTCAAGTCCATACAGGTGGGTGATCGATCCAATCGATGGCACTGCGTCATTTGCTCGCGGCATCCCGCTCTTTGGTACTCAAGTTGGGCTTGAATATTGCGGTGAACCAATCGCCGGCGCAATTGACATGCCTGCGACAGGCGATTTTATCTCTGCTATTGTAGGCGAGGGCGCATTTCATAATGATAAGCGATGCATAATGAGCGAGCGAAGTCAACTCAAGCAGCTCATGGTCAGCACAACATCCTATGAGTATTACCAACAGACGCAATCAACCGAGTTACATGAGGCTCTAGTTCAATCTGGAGTTTCAATGCGGGGATACAGTGATTGTTTCGGATTCATGCTTCTCTGCACAGGTCGCATCGACGCGGTCGTGGAACCCCTACTCCATCCGTGGGACATTATTCCTTGGCTTCCAATCATACGCGAGGCAGGTGGAAATTTTTCACGAATTGCCAAAGGCGGGTTTGCGTCAAACCAAAAAGTGCATGGTCTGCTTTATGATGTCCTGAATGCAAACATTACCAATTGAAGAAACAATTACCGCGCTCGGCGGTTCAAAAAGAGCGACCGAAGGCGTCAACCGCGTTGCAAACCGATGGCACGAGAATGATGGCGATGGCGAAGCGTTCCAGACATTTTGTGAAGCAAACTTTGTCGACTCAGATGAAAATAGATCTCGTCTCTTAGACCGTTTTGAATCTGCCATGGGTAGCATTGGCGGGCACTTGTATGAAATCAGAAGACATCTTCGAAGGTGGACTGATTTACGCGGCGATGAAATGCCCTCATTTGACAATACGATGGCGATGTTTGATCCTTCCCCAGATTTATCTGATCAGTTCTATAAGCAGAAAGTTGCGTTCATTGCTCTGCTCAATTTTGACAGACCTGATCTTGCAACGATGCTAAGTGATGGCGGTAAGTGGTCAACAAACACTTGGGCAGAAGCCCGGGCAGGACGCGCGTTTGGACCTCGAATTCCTGCTGAAGTCAATGACCGCGCTCGCGAACTTGAGCATGAAGCTGGCATGTTTGTCAGCGAGTTTCATGTTCCTGTCGGCTGTATGGTTGATGTCAATGGCAAAACGTGGTTCGAAAAAGAACGCAAACTCATCGCGCACTGGCTCATTCGCGAAGAAATCAAGGCGGGTTACTCGCAAGATGGCGGGCTTGAAAAACAACGCGCACTTTCTTGGGTCATGGGTCGCCACATCGATGGCACGATTCCGAAGGCAGTCATGGAGAGTTCGTGCAAAGGCGCTTGGAATCCTGCTGAAAACACGATTGATGGTGATGCAGCAACTGATCTTGTCGGACCAAAGCGTTATGAACACTTATGCACCCACCTTTCAATTGCACGCGATTATGACGAATACTATGAAGAACATCCAAGTGCGATTGCTCGGAAGTTCGACTTAGAAAGAGAGATTCCAGAAGAGACGGTTGAAGCGCTCATGATTGAATTGCTTGAAGCACCAGTTCGCGCTGACATCGCAAAACACATGGAGTCAATCTTAGGTAGACCGCTTGAGGCGTTTGACATTTACATGGAGGACTTAGCAGAGCAAGCAAGTGCTGCTGAACTTGATGAAAAGGTCACTGCAAAGTTTAAGGATGAACTCGAATTCCAAGCGAAACTTCCAGAAGTGTTGACAGGTCTTGGTTATTCCGATGAAGATGCTGAGTTTTTAGGGAGCAGAGTCAATGTTGAAATTGCACGTGGTGCGGGTCATGCAATGCGGCCTGGCATTCCAGAGTATCACGCGTGGCTGAGAACAAATCGATTAGACGACCGGCTAGGGTGGGATGGTTTTGATACGGCGATGCACGAGCTTGGACATAACCTTGAACAACTCATTTCCACGCACTTTGTTCCAAGACCGCTTCTTCGCAATGTTCCAAACACGGCATGCACTGAAGCGTTTGCATTTTTGTATCAGAACAAAGCAAGAGAGGTTGTCGGGCTTCCTGAGGAAGATGAAGAAAAAGCATTTGCGCTTGCATCCGTAGAAGGTCTCCTTGCAGCATGCCAAATCGCAGGACCATCTCTTGTTGAACTCTATACGTGGCGATGGCTCTATCAGAATCTTGATGCTACGCCTGAACAGTTGCGTGACCAAATGTTGTCGATCGCAAAAGACGTTTGGGAAAAATACTTTCAGGCGTATTACGGCGACGACCACTACCACATTCTTGCTGCATACCAGCACATGATTGGTTATCCACTGTACTTGCCTGATTACACGATTGGTCATGTCATCAGTCACCAGATTAAATCGCACATGCGTGGCAAGGATTTGGCTGAAGAAACAAAGCGAATTTGCTCAATCGGTCGACTCACACCCGACCAATGGATGAAAGAAGCAGTCGGTTCGGGTATATCAGCGAAACAAATCGTCGACGACGCAACCGTTGGCATGTCCAAACTTTAAAGGGTCTGTCCTCGGACCTGTCCCTCAATTAATCCCAAACAAAAATTGGGCCGTAATCGTCCATTTCGATGGTGAAGCCAAGCATGGCGTCATCAGAAGAATTCTCTTCTTCCATCATGAAGAGGTTGTCTTCAAATGCTTCATCCTGGCGTCGCCACTTTGGCGTAATTGTTGTGCCTTCTTGCCATTCGACAGAACCATCGGCGTAGACGACCCACCCCCGCCAAGTTCCATCCGCATCAAGTGTGATTGAATGTGATCCTTCGATTCCATCTTTTGGGCCTCGATTTCCAAGAATGGGAAACCGCCCCGCAGTTGGACGCCAGCGCTTTTTAAGTCGCTCCCCAAAGATTGGCATGTGTGCATACGAAACATTGGATAGCGATTCTAAATCTGCAACGAATTCTTCTCGTCCTGCTTCTTCTACCCACCCCTTATCATTTGGCGAGATGAGTTGTTTGGGTGTAGCCAAGTTTTGATCAAGCATGAGATACCAAAAGTACGCCGAGGTGTTGACTGACGGATCATCTGTCCGCTCGATTTCAGTAGGAACCGGAAACTGGTCGCCGTTTGACATCGCATAAATCGTGAGTGCTTGAGCAAGTGATTGAAGTTGGATTTGGTCTTGCATTCCCCACAAGGACGTTTCAGTAGATGTCCCACTGCCACCAGTAACCGCCTTCTGAACGGATGAGAGATAGATGCTCATCAAAACAACAACACATGCCAGTGATATCAAAATACCAATGAGGGAGAGACCTCGAGGTTGTCTACAGCAATTCATACTAATGGGCCGGCCCGGATTCGAACCGGGGACCGAACGATTATGAGTCGTTAGCTCTAACCGCTGAGCTACCGGCCCTACTGCTTTAAAGCAGAGAAACATATAATACTCTAGATTTCATTTACACTCTTTGCTAAAAACTTGTACTGAAATTGTCTTTAGTTCCGATGGCACGAAATGATAAAAATGCTCGCCTAACATACAATATGTAACTTATGCTCCGGTAGCTCAGTTGGATAGAGCAACGGTCTTCTAAACCGTAGGTCGCAGGTTCGAGTCTTGCCCGGAGCGTTTTTAAGAGGGTAATTGAGTGAATCTGGTAGTCGCGTGCTATCAATTCTGCTCGCAGTTCCTTGATTACTCGTGTAGGTGAAACACCTTACTCGTAATTTTCCACTCTTCATTTATCCTTAAAAGAGTAAACATATCTGTA
>JAKVBR010000025.1:0-2169 GCA_022447165.1 Phycisphaerales bacterium
CAATGGCAAATCCGCGAACGGCTGGTCGCTCAATGACGCGGTTGATCGCATCACAGGTCCGAAAGGTACGATTGTGACCCTCACGGTTCGAAGACCGAATCACGATAATCCAATTGACTTACAACTGACACGAGACTCAATCAAACTCCACTCAGTCCAAGGATGGTGGAAGAAGGAACTTGATGACGATGGGCAACCTGTGTGGGATTGGATGATTGATAAAGACAATAACATTGGTTATATCAAACTCACGAGTTTTTCAGAAGAATCGTATGGCGACATTCTTGATGCAATTCAAGAGATCAAAAGCGATGGCCAACCTAATGGGCTCATTCTTGATTTACGTTACAACCCTGGTGGACTTCTTCCATCAGCAAGGCGCATTGCAAACCTCTTTGTGCAAAGCGGAACCATTGTTAGCGGCGAGACTGCAGACGGAGAACAACTATTCAATATGCGTGCCTTGCCAAACAGGGCGTTCCTTGCTGACTGGCCAGTTGTCATTTTGATTAACCAAGGTTCAGCTTCGGCGAGTGAAATTGTCGCTGGCTGCGTCCAAGCTCATGATGCTGGCATCATTGTTGGCCAGCGATCGTGGGGCAAGGGCTCTGTGCAAACAGTCCACCCAATCTCTAAGGAATCAAGCGTCAAATTGACTACGCAGTATTACCGGCTTCCATCCCCCGATGGCGGCAAAACACCAGGCCGGCTCGTTCACAAACGCGAGGGCTCAACGGATTGGGGCGTTGTTCCTGATGTTGAAGTGCGTATGTCACCAAGCCAAATCAGCCAATCGAACAGACTGAGAGCAGACGCTGACATATTACTTGTCGACACCGTCGAACGCCCAGACATCAACGAACTGTTGAATGAAGGCATTGATCCGCAACTCGAAACCGCACTTCTCATTCTTAGAGCAAATGCACTTTCACGTATTGTTGCTGATCACAGGCAAGCAAAACTCGACTAACTGATTCTCTTTGGTGTATCATCGCACCTATGACCTTCCATTGTTGTTTTGCACTGTTACTTGCGCTCACTCAAGCTGACCACCATAAGTTTGGTTTAAAAGAAGCGCAGCCACGAATTGATAACACTATTCGCGTTTGCACTTACAACGTGCTTAACTTGTTTGACCACACGAATGACCCGACACTTGAAGGTGAGTTTGATGACATGGGCGATAACCCCGGCCCGACTTCGATTGCTCGGTGTAAGGAACTCGCAAAAGCAATCAGAGAAGTGGATGCAGACATCCTCGCGCTTCAAGAAGTTGAATCACTTGAAGCATTAAACTGGTTTAACGAAAATTTCTTGAATGGAATGGGATATGAATACGTTGCCTCTCTTGACGCAGGTTACTACAGAGGCGTTGAACAAAGCGTACTCAGCAGAATCCCAATCTGCCACACCACGAATTGGCCAAACGAATCACTGAGCGACGTGAAGCGATTTGGACCGAATTGGACTGATGTTCCTAGAGGAACAGATGAAATAAAGTACCAACGCTCTCCTCTATGTGTCACGCTTCAAACTGAGGAGGGCTACACACTTACTCTCTTTGTGTTACACCACAAAGCAGGCCGGAGCACCAATTGGCACAGAGAATATGAAGCCATTCGAACAATGGAAAAAGTCAACGAGATGATGTTCAAGAATCCGAACGCAAACATCATGGTTCTTGGCGATTTCAATGCAGCCCCGTGGGACAAATCTGTCAAAGTCTATTTAGAAGGTGGATTGATTGATGCCATGGCGCACCGAAGCACAAATGTGCAATACGACGAGGATGCACCACTCTATAAAACACATACTAGCGACAGAGTCATCGACTTTATTTTGCTAAATCCCGCAGCATATAGAGAGTTTGTACCAAAGAGCGCCTTTATTCTTGGCACGTCAGCTGAAGAGTACGATTGGCGCAATGACCCGATTCCGCCCGGCTACGCGTCAGACCATTATCCAGTTGCAATCGACATCATCCCCTCGGAAGGCAAGGGAGTTTGCATCAAAGCTCATCCCTATCCAGAGTTCACAGCACCAGAGCCAGAACCAGAAGTCGAAGTAAAAACCGTTCCGCTCGATGAAGCCCTCTTTGTTGCATCAAAACGCAGCGACAAGTTTCATAATGCGACTTGTAAAAATGTCGACAGTATTTCACCGAAGAAC
>JAKVBR010000025.1:2179-13609 GCA_022447165.1 Phycisphaerales bacterium
GAAACAAGAACTGACGCAACAGATACAAAACGCGTACCTGCTAAGTGCTGCTCGCCTTAATCTTATCCAAGCAAGAGTTTGACTTCCTCAACATCTTTATCACCGCGTCCAGAGACATTAATCAGTAGATGTTCCTCTGCTGACAACTCGCCAGCAATTTTGATTGCACCAGCAACTGCATGTGACGATTCAAGGGCTGGAATAATGCCTTCTGTCTCACAAAGAAGTTGAAATGCATCGAGTGCTTCAGTGTCATCGACCATGATGTACGACGCAAGATCTGCATCTTGCCAGTACGAATGTTCTGGTCCAACGCCGGGATAATCAAGACCCGCAGAACACGAATGCACATCTTGAGTTTGTCCATCTTCGTCCTGCAAAACATAACTCATCGACCCATGCAGAACGCCAGGTGCACCAAGGCAAAGTGGTGCAGCATGCTGCCCAGTTTCGTTTCCACTTCCGCCTGCTTCAACACCAACGAGTTTTACACCATCACCGATAAAGGGCGCAAAAATACCTGCAGCATTTGAACCACCACCAACACAGGCAACGATGCAGTGCGGAAGCCCTCCAAACGATTCTTGGCATTGCAGTTTGGCTTCTTTTCCAATCACAGATTGAAGTTCTCTCACGATCAGTGGGAAGGGGTGGGGGCCAACAACTGAGCCAAGAATGTAATGCGTTTCTTCGACCGAACCCATCCAATCTCGCATCGCTTCATTTGTCGCATCTTTGAGCGTTTTCGAGCCAGAATCAACGACATGAACTTTTGCCCCTAGCAATTCCATTCGAAACACATTCAAGGCTTGTCTTCGAACATCTTCCGCACCCATATAAACTTCGCAATCCAGCCCAAGTTTTGCGCACGCAGTTGCAGTTGCAACCCCGTGCTGACCCGCACCAGTCTCTGCGATAATTCTCTGTTTGCCCATTCGTTTTGCAAGTAGCGCTTGTCCAAGCGTGTTGTTAATCTTGTGCGCGCCAGTGTGTGCCAAATCTTCTCTTTTTAGCCAAATGGTTGGCCCACCTAGTTTCTCAGTTAATCCAACTGCTTTCGTCAACGGTGTTGGTCTTGCGACATAAGAAGTCAATAACCCATCAAGTTCTTGATGAAACGAGTCGTCCTCAATGGCCTGAGCCCATGCTTCTTCAAGTTGGTCGAGCGCTTGAATGAGCGTTTCTGGCACGAACCGTCCGCCAAACTCTCCATACCATCCTGCTCTTGATTCCGTAGTCATTTACAGCACTCCTGACAGTTTGCCACATTGTTTAACAAAAACTCAACTTGCACCTCTTTCACTTTCGGCGATTGGTGGCCAAATCCAACATGTTCAAATGGGGCGCCCGTTTGCTCAAAACTTACCAACTCGATTTCTGCGTTACTCCCGCAACGCAGGCGAAGTGCACGCAAAAATGATTCCTCTGCTTCAAATGGAATCCACTCATCTTTTTTGCTGTGGAATGCTAATGTGGGGACGCACGTCCAATCACTTAAATGTTCAATTGGATTTATCTCATGAAACTCATCGTCACGAAGACCTGCACACATTGGCTTGTTACGCAAAAAAGACCAATCACCACACGTCGCTTCCAAAATGAGTGCTTTGAATGGATGAACTTGCAAACACCTTCGTATTGACGCCATACCGCCAGCAGACATTCCGCCAAGGGCAGCCTTCGTCATATCAAATCCACCAACTTCGCTGAGTCCAGCAAGAACGCCGTCAATCTCGCGAGCCATTTGTGTGACCACAGGCAAAATCCTGTTTGCCCCTTGCATTTCTGGCTCTAACCGCTCTCCGTGACCGGGCAAATCAACTGCGCACACATTAATGCCACTGCGGATACATCGCAGATAACGGCCTGAGTCTAACTCTTTATATGCAGTACGTCCATGAATCCAAAACAGAAAGGGTCTTGGCGTGTCATCTTCTTTGACAATCAAACAAGGCACATCATTGATCGTTTGCAGAGATGAAACTGCCTTTAATCTGCTTGGAAGTGACTCAAACTTTTCGGTCATAGATGTACATGATACCCAGAGGGCGGGTAGTGGTATCCTACGCATTCGATGTTAAAAATATTAGGTGGGCACCTCCGCTCAAGACAACTCAAAACCCCAAAAAATGACGACGTTACAAGACCGTGGACTGGCCGAGCCCGAGAGTCTGTGTTCAATCAATTGCGTGGTCACATTCAAGGCGGGAACGTCCTTGACCTTTTTGCTGGCGTTGGCACGATGGGTCTTGAAGCAATCAGCAGGGGAGCAGAACATGTTGTACTTGTCGAACAAGACCGCAAGATCTACGGCATGCTTGAGGAAAACATCACATCACTGAATTGTGCAGATACTGCATACGCAATTCAGTGTGATGCACTCTCAAGCATTCCGCTCTTACGAGCCCAAGCACCACTTGATGTTGTGTTCGTCGATCCGCCCTATGTCATGATGAAAAACGACGCCTCTCGCCAGCGTGTGCTTAGTCAACTGAATGAAATCGAATCCATTCTTGCTGACGACGGATTTGTTTTGCTTCGCACGCCCATCAATCCTGAACATACTGAACATACGGTCGAAGGATTGATTGGACCTGAGATTCACAAAGAAGGTCAGGGGATGTGGATCCTCTTTTTTGGCAAACCACCAAGGGAAGTGGAATCATGAGCAAACCCACACCTGAAGTTTGTAGAAATGGTGCCATTTCCATTCTCAGAAAACTACGCGAGGCTGGACATGAAACGTACTTTGCTGGGGGTTGTGTTCGCGACCGGCTCCTGTCTGGTTCGCCTGTCGAATATGACATTGCAACAAACGCAACACCTGAAGACATCAAGAAGGTATTCCCAAAAGCGCGAAGTGTTGGCGAAGCGTTTGGGGTGATGCTCGTGAGGCGTAACGATGTCATGTATGACGTCGCAACATTTAGGAGCGATGGGCCATACAGTGACCACAGACATCCAGATGCTGTACAGTTCAGCGATGCAAAGCATGATGCCCAGCGCCGCGATTTCACAATCAATGGCATGTTTGAAGATCCAATTAAAGAAACAATCATCGACTATGTCGATGGCCAAGCCGACATTGATGCTCGGCTCATCCGAGCAATCGGTAACCCGCAAGATCGCATCGAAGAGGACCACTTAAGAATGCTCAGAGCTGTTCGTTTTGCTGCTCGTTTCTCTTTTGCAATTGAAAGTGAAACCGCTGATGCGATTAGGCAAAAGAGTGAGAAACTCATTGGCGTTTCAAAAGAAAGAATTGGCGAAGAAGTTAAAAAGATGCTCCTCGATGAACAGCGCGGAGTTGCCGCATGGGAACTTCAATATCTCGGACTCGACCGATTCATTCTTGGTGAACCGAGTTGCATGAACGCACCGACCCGACTTGGGCGACTCTTTAACGTTACATCTTACGCAACTGCGCTTGCTGCTTGGCTCATTGACAGACACAGCAACCAGTGTGACGAACAATCCATTGCAAACAAATGGCGAGATCAACTCCTTTTGTCAAACAAAGTGTTTGAAGAACTTAAAGAGACGCTCGCTATCCATAAGAAACTCTTTGACTGGGACCAACTCGGCACCGCCGCCCAAAAACGAATTGCTGCATCTCCTGTTTGTGATGCTGCGATGACAATATTGCATGCCGAAGATTCCGCACTGTTTGTCCATATTCGCAAAGCGATTATTGAACATGAAAAGACAGGACTCGCGCCAGGACGCTTAATTAATGGGCACGACCTCCTTGATGCTGGGCTTCGTCCATCGCCGAAGTTAGGCGATGTCCTTGAAGCCGTATACGACGCCCAGTTAGAAGGGAGCATTTCAAACAGAAACGACGCCTTACGCCTCGCAAAGGCGATTTATACCGAGATTACAGATACTCAATAGGCCGCCTTCTGAGTATACTGATGGAATGAAACTTCAACCATTATTTGTCGCTGCAAGCGCGCTGAGCATTATTGCAATCTCGCACGCGTCTGCAATCAATTCAAGTGAGCCCGAGTTTGAGTGGTCAGATTCCGTCATCGAGACTGAAGAAGAAGGCAAAGCCATACTCATCATTCCAATGGAAGGTCAAATGCACACCGATGTCAACAACTCCGTGTACAGCGACCTTGTTGACCGAATCAAAGAAGCAAAGCCTGATTTAATCGTCATTGAAATTCTCAACCATGACTACCAAAACGAGTTTGCTCAACTCATGGGTTGGGGCGACCGTGAAGAATTCAACGGGTACGATAAGGACGACCTCGTCAACATCGCAAGAACTTTCCATGTTGATTTGAAAGATATCCCGCAGGTTGCTTGGGTAAAAAATGCTTCAGGTACGAGCACAGTATTGGCACTTTCGTGGTGCAACATCTACATGTCTACAGACGGTTGGCTTCATGCAACGATGCAAGTCGCTCGAATGTTCAATTACATCAATGCTGAAGACACACGGGGCAAGATTCGCGAAGCTGCTGTTGCTCATGCAAAAGCGTTTGCAACATTTGGATGTAAAGATCAAGCGCTAGTTCGAGCGTTCGTTGACCCAGAAGTTCCACTATCCGGAACGTGGGAAGGTAAAAAAGTAAACTGGGAAGATACGCTCAATGGCGACTTCATCGTTGACGTAGGCCAGGGAATGCCTCACCTTGATGCAACGACTGCGACAGAACTTGCGATCAGCAATGGTATTGTTTATAACTTGAAAGACTTGCTCGTCGCAGAAGGTATCCGCGAGTACCACATCGTTGGTGAAGACATAACCGAAGAAATCAATCAGCACAAAGAAAATTGGCGAAGTGATTTTGAAAGAGCAAGCGAACTGTTTTTGGATGCTGAGCAATATGGTGGCTGGGCTACTGGCGAAAACACCGTTCGGTACTTACGAGAACAAGTTAAAAAGTATAAACAAGTTCTAAGGCTTATGGAAAACTCAAGCGCAGTTGCAATGCGAATGGGTTGGAAATACAGAGTAAACACAAGATCTCTTGAACAAATGATTGAACAGATTGAAGAGGAACTGAAACGCTTACGTGAAGGTGACTCAGGAAGACGTCCAAGTGGTGGCGGCGGCGGTCGTCCGATTGGTGGCGGCGGGGGAGGCGGTAGATAATATGATGAAAACACTACTTTCAGCGTTTACAGCAACACTCTTGATGACAACTGCAATCTTTGCAGAACCAGTCACACTTGAACTAAGTGGCGGCAAAGTTTGGCGTGGCGAAATCGGCCAAACCGTTACTGTCGAAGTTGATGAACGAGGCAAGTCCGTCTTCATTGAAGGCGAACTCACTCGCGCAACTGCTGATTACATCATGGTTGGTGGCGAACTCATCTTCGTCAACACCATCAAAGGGATGAAGCCTGATAGTGCAGGTGAGCAAGAAATCACTCCCGAAAATGATGCTGAAGAATCAGAACAAGATACTTCAACTCCGAAGGAATCAAAGAGTGAAGCAAAAGAAATGAAACCACTTGGCGATTTGCCAAATGGCGTGTTCTATCTTCCGATGCATCAAATGGTCGGCACTTATTTCAGGCCGCAAGAGATTCGCGACCTCGTTGGACACATCGATGAGAATTATGGCCCCGGTCAAATCATCGTTCTTGAGATTGACTCAGGTGGTGGTTCTGTTAGGAAGTGGTCTGAGATTCGCGAAGTTATTTTTGAAGCAAGAGAACGCCATCGTTTCGTCGCTTGGATTACACACGCAATCTCTGGCGCTGCTGCCACAGCGTTCTTGTGTGATGAAATCTACTACAAAACAACTGGTGAACTTGGCTCAATTACAATGTATTCAGGTCATATTGACAATGTATCGCCTGACTGGCAACTGCTTGGCTGGATTAGCGAACTTGAAGGCGTTCTCGCTAAAACAAGCCGAACCCCACTCGTTGCAGGCTGCATGGTTAAGAACTCCTTTGCGCTCTCCTATGATGTCGATGAAGAGACCGGTGAAGTGACATACTACGCAGACCTTCAAGGTGAACATCATCTCTCTCGCTATGACTCAAACTTAACGCTCGGTGCTGAAGAAGCAATTCATTCTGGGCTTGGCGACGGTATTGCTGACACGAAGGAAGAACTTGCTGCATTCCTTGATCTTGATGAATGGGTTGAGTACGACACCTTTGGCGAAGATGCTGCCAAAAGCTGGTGGGCTACCCTCAAAGAATTTGAAGAAGTCGGACCAGAACTGCAACGCCAAGCTCGGGGTGACGTCGATGGCAACACACCCCGCGAACGAATAAATAACCAGATTGACGCACTCCAAGAGTTGCTGAAATGGTCGAAAAAATTAGGCGAAACTGGTGAAATGATGGGATTCAGTGATAACGCAATTGACCAAATCAAACGTGGCATCGAAGATCTCAAGCATCAACTCCGCCTCCTCGATGATTAACTGTGTTGTTTGATTTAGATTCCTGAGTCGTAGAATCGAAGGACTGCAGGGCCAACGACGACTTCCATGCCGTCTTCAAGACGCACTGAGTCAATCTTTTCGTCGGAAACGAACGTTCCACAAGTTGAGTTGTTATCTGTCAGCACAAGATTCCCACTGTCATCAGATTCAATTGTGCAATGTTCGCGTGAAATGGTTGGCGCTTTAATGCGAATGTCACATCCGTCTTCACGACCAATGATCAATTCATCAAGATCACCAATCGCAAACTTGCGTAAAACTTTACCGCTGTTGCGGGTACAAATGTGTAATTCCATCATATGGCGAAACAACTCTCTTACAAAAAGTTCGTAAAGGGTACTCTTAATCTTACATGCGAATCAATGAATCGCCACATAAACATACGATTATTTATAAATAAAGTTGCACACTTATCGGAATGTCATCCCCATTATTGATGCATAGGTACACTACGCAGGTGACGCTTATCGTAGACATCATCTACATACTGGCACTGCCAGTAATCCTCATATTTGCAGGCATTTCACGGCTTAAGGGGCATCCCAAGAGGGAAGGAATAAGCGAGCGATTAGGATATGGAGTCGAGTTAGATCAGCACCCAAACCGGGTGTTACTCCATGCCGTCTCTGTTGGCGAAGTCAATGCCATTCGAAAGTTAGTTGCTCTCTTAGACGAACGCAGATATGAAGTTGTTTTGTGCGTTACAACAGATACTGGTATCAGGAGAGCAAAAGAACTCTATGGCGAAAAGCATGTTGTTACTCGATATCCGATCGACTTTAGTTTCGCTGTAAAACGGTTTATCAATCGCATCAAGCCGACAATCATAGGACTTGTCGAGTTAGAAGTTTGGCCGAACTTCATACATACAGCAAAAGCATCTGGCATTCCCGTTGTCATCGTCAATGGTCGTCTTTCGGAACGGTCATTTAGTAGATATGCACTCATTAAGCCCTTCTTAAAGGGTACCTTTAAGAAAGTTTCAGCAATCGGCGTTCAAACTGAACTCTACGCTGAGAGGGTGCGAGCCCTTGGAGGCCAAAACGTCACCGTGGAAGGGACCATGAAATGGGACAATGCGACCATGAAGGGCTCTTCAAGTGATGCAGAAGCACTGCGAGGGGCACTTGGCATCGACCCAAACAAACTGCTCATTGTTGCTGGTTCAACTGCTCCCGAAGAACACCAGTTGTTAAGGGAAGCATGCCCAGAAGATGTCCAATTGTTGTGCGCGCCGAGAAGACCCGAATGGTTTGATGAAGCGGCAAAAGTACTTGCGCCATGCAATCGAAGAAGTAGTGATCAGCGAGTAGACACAAACTTCTTCTTGCTCGACACGATTGGTGAGTTAAACATTGCATACCAACTTGCAGACATCGTTGTCATCGGTCGCAGTTTTGCGCCAATGCATGGCTCAGACCCTTCGCAATCGGTTGCTCTACAAAAACCAACCATCATCGGACCAAACACGAGCGACTTTACCGACATGGTTGAGGTATTGGTTGATGCTAAGGGGTTACTTCAAATCGATCGTCATGCGTTAATCGAAACATTGCTGACGCTTGCAAATGATGAAGCCAAGCGCAGTACACTTGCACTGAACGGATTCCAAAAAGTAAATGATATGCAAGGCGCAACTCAGAGGTATGCCGATCTCATCGAAGGGGCGCGTTCTAATGGGTGAGTTTGAATTGCTACAAACAATTTACGATGCTTCAAAAAATCTCGGATGCAGTGTGACAATTGGACCAGGCGATGACATGGGCGAAATCGTTTTGGGCGGCAAGCGATTGCTCCTTGCAGTTGACCAACTCCATGTCGGAAGACATGTGGAGTTAGATTGCGCTCCCGAAGCCATCGGAAGAAAAGCAATTGCCAGATGTTTTAGTGATATCGCTGCAATGTGCGGCTTTCCTGTATGTTCACTTATGACTGCTTGTTTACCAACTCCGTGCGATGATCAGTGGGCTACAAGGGTATTTTCATCTGCCAAAGCACATGCAGAGCAGTGGGGCGGTCCAATCATTGGTGGAGATATCGCAACAAGTGATTGTGAACACGCTATGTTCACCGTGACCGCATTGGCTACGCCATCTGAAATCGGCGCAGTGAAACGAGTTGGTGCACAACTTGGCGACTTGGTGTGCGTCACAGGCGAACTTGGAAACTCAATTGAGGGGCATCATTTGACATTTGAACCGAGAATCAAACTTGCTCAAACGATTCAACATACACTTGGCGTTGATCTTCACTCAATGATTGACATCAGTGATGGACTTGCCCAAGACGCAGGGCACCTCGCAAGTGACGGATGTTCTATTCAGTTAGACGCGAGCTCGCTTCCGCTTCGATCAGGCGCAACCATTGAAGCAGCGCTTGGTGATGGCGAAGATTACGAACTGCTCTTTACCTGTACCAAGCAACCGCCAATTGATGATGTTACTGTCATTGGAAATGTCGTTGAACGCGGCGATTCAAAAGTCATCGATGAAGCCGGCAATGCAATCAACATCAGGGGGTGGGCTCACGAATGACATTGACGCACTCACCAGAAGAAACGATGTCTTTCGCATTGATTTTCGCGCAGTCACTACCACCCCAGACAGTGATTTTGCTTCACGGAGATCTTGGCGCAGGCAAAACTTGTTTTGTCAGAGGACTTCTTGCTGGTTTAGAAGGTGATGCGAATGAAGTGCACAGCCCAACGTTCACTCTCATGCATGAATATCAAACACCCGCCCATTCGCTCGTTCACATCGACGCATACCGTTTAAGTGGAAGCGATGAGCTCCATACGATTGGTTGGGATGAACTATTAAGCAGAGACGACACAATCATCGTAATTGAGTGGCCTAAGCGAATCGAAGAAGCGCTTCCAGAGAACGTCATCCACATCATGATTGATCACGTGGATGAAACAACACGGAAAATTTTAGTTCAAGCGTGTTCTTAGGACTCTGGCGAAACACCATAAATCACAACGCGGTGTGCAATTGGGTCCCAACCATGCTCTTTGCAAATCTTGTCACGAAGGGCTGCAATTTCATCAGATGAAAACTCAATTCGCTCGCCTGTTCGCATGCAAACGAGTGTATCAATTGGCTTGCGACCATAGATGAGTTGATAATGCGCTTGCTTACCATCGATGTTAACTTCTTGAATGATGCCGGCTTCTTTGAGGTGTTTCACCGTTCGATAGAGGGTTGCTTTTGAAACCTGATATCCATCTTGAACCATTTCGTTCATGAGTGAATCTGCTTCAAACAGCCCATCATGTTCGATGATGGCATTGAGGATGTCTGCTCGCTCGGGTGTGTATTTGAGGTTTTGCGCTTTTAAATGTCTACGGAAAACTGAACAAAGCGGGGCCACCATGCCGGTCTGATTTAAGTTTGGATTGATATCTACTTCCACATGCATATCTTATCATGTGTCCTGATGGCAAACATCCTTGCATTTGAAACTTTTGATGGCGGCTCACATAAACAGTTCAGAGAAACGGTCACGAAGTTTTCTGAGCACAACTGGCACTGGATTACATTACCTCCAAAAGATTGGAAATGGCGAATGACAATCGGAGCAAAAGAACTGGTTATTAAAGCGTCGATCGAGGGTTTCTTCGACCAAGTTCCTGACTTCATTTTTGCTACTTCACTCGTTGACGCTTGCGCACTTCGCGCGTTGCTACCAGAGCAACTTCGAACTGTCCCGCTCGTCTTATACATGCATGAAAACCAAATTGCGTATCCCACGCATGACCAGCGAGATGCAACGTTCGCACTCATTAACTTCAACAGCGTGCTGTGCGCAGACAAAGTACTTTGGAACAGTCAGTGGAATCTCGATTCGTTTTTAGTAGGGATTGGCAAGTTACTCTCACACACAACCCACACGATTCAAAACATTGATGAACAAATCAAAGTGAAGTCAACCATAGCATGGGTGCCAGTTGAACCCCCAGAATTCAATGAACGTGTCAAACAGAGCGACGGGTACACACGAATCGTCTGGCCACACCGCTGGGAACACGATAAAGGACCTGAAGATCTGCTTGAGCTTGCACGGGCGTGGACCAAGAAGTTACGTCTCAAGTGGATTTTGCTTGGTGAACAGTTCCAAGAAACGCCAAAGGCGCTAGATACATTCCTCGTTGAGTTTAAAGACGACATCGAACACGCAGGGTTTGTTGAATCAAAGGAAGAATATTGGCAACTACTTCATCGCGCTGACTGGGTACTTTCGACAGCGAAGCACGAGTTTTTCGGAACTGCAGTCGTTGAAGCGCTACTTGCTGGATGTAAACCGTGGCTTCCAGATCGTTTGAGTTACCCCGAATTGGTGCCAACAGGATGCGTTGATGCTGGACCGCACAAGCAAGTTGAACCAATGCTGTTTAATGGCATCAAAACCCATTTAAGCCCGGCAACAGCCAAAAATGCCACTTGCCACATAGATTCCCTTCTATAAGTGGCAGATTCGTGAATCTAACACCCTTTAATGTGCGAATTTCCTGTTGTTACACCCGTTTTTGGTGTACTTTGTAGTTTGAGAGATGTTCGTTTAACTTCAAAAAAGAGAGTATGGAGCTCAACATGAAAATTAGAACCCTGAGTGCTTTGTTCACATCAGCAACTGTTTGTCTAACCAGTTCGCTGTTTGCTGAGAAAATGGACGTTCAAGTCGTCGAAGATAACGGCAATCGAATCGTCCTTTCCTACGAATTCCCTGAATACCATATGGATGATGTCAACATCAAGGGTGATGTTTGGCAACAACCAGTACTTCGCGGTGAAAACCATACGCTTATTGAAGGATACCCAGCACTGCCTGACGTATCGAGAGCGGTCGTCATTCCAGACACAGGCGAGATGTCACTTAGAATTCTTGAAGCAACTTGGCATGATGTTGAAGGTGTAAAAATTGCACCTAGCAAAGGCAACGTTTTAAGAACAATCAATATCGATGCGCTTCCATACACATTCGGAAAAGTTTATAAACAAAATGCGTTCTG
>JAKVBR010000026.1 GCA_022447165.1 Phycisphaerales bacterium
CCAAGTTTATGACGAGGCGACAACCCACGGGCAGTCAACATCGATTTGATGTCACTTAACCGTTGTATGCTACGCCTTCCCTAGGTATTCGCCAGACTCTGTATTGATTTTGACAACTTGACCAATCTCAATAAATGGAGGCACCCGAACTCTAGCACCAGTTTCAACGGTTGCTTCTTTCAGTTGATTTGTTGCAGTCGCTGCTTTGGGTTGGTCAGTTGTGTCTGTCACTTCAAGTTCAACTGATGCAGGCAACTCAATACCAAGTGCATTTCCGTCGTAAATCATGACAAGCACTTCTAAACCATCTTTAAGCCACTGGCTTTGTGTTTGTTCGACAACATCTTCACCAAGTTCAATTTGGTCATAGGATTCGTTATCCATGAAGACCCAAGGTCCCTTACCCTGACCACTGCTGTCATACAAGAATTGCATTGAACGTCTATCAATGTTGACATTCTCAATCTTGTCAGATGAGTTCAGACGATTGACTTTAATCGTTCCAGTCGCAACATTCTTCATCTTCGCTTGGATATAAGCGGGACCTTTGCCTGGCTTAACGTGTTCTGTGCCCAGGCATACTTGGAGTTGGCCTTCCCAAATGAGCGCTTGACCACGTCTCAATTCGTTTGCTTTGATTGCCATGTTTGCTAATAGCTCCTTCTTGCACTTAGTGTGCAGTTGATTCTGCTCGAACTTCCCTGAGAACAGTAACTTTGATTTCGCCAGGGAATGTCATTTCTTCTTCGATTCTGGTTGCAATGGTTTTTGAAATCGCAAATGCTTCGCTGTCTGAGACAGATTTTGCATCAACAATCACGCGAACTTCTCGCCCCGCTTGAATAGCGTGCGATTCGGTAACCCCTTGTTGTTCTGTTGCGATTGACTCTAACTGCTCAAGTCGCTTCACATACATCTCCATTGATTCGCGGCGCGCGCCTGGTCTAGCACTGCTTACTGCATCTGCTGCCATGACGATTGGAGTGTACGGCGTGGTTGACGGGATATCGCCATGGTGTCCCGCGATTGCGTTAAGGACTGCTTCGGCTTTTTCGCCGTACCGCTTGCAGAACTCCATACCGATATGAGGATGCGTTCCCTCAACTTCATGATCCATCGCCTTACCGATGTCATGCAGAAAACCACATCGTCTTGCAAGTTCACCATCAAGCCCAAGTTGATCCGCGATGATTTGACACAGGAACGCAACTTCAATGGAGTGACGCAACACATTTTGCCCATAACTTGTTCGGTAGTGCATCTTGCCCACTGCTTCAATAATTTTTGGATGAAGCCCACGAATGTTCGCTTCAATGACCGCATCATTCCCTGCCTTCAATATCTGTTCATTGATTTCAGTTCTGATGTTTTCAACGACTTCTTCGATGCGCGACGGATGGACGCGTCCATCTGCGACAAGTTTTTCTAATGCCTTACCTGCAACAGCTCGTCGGATTGGGTCGAAGCACGACACTGAGATAATCCCTGGAGTGTCATCAATCAAGATGTCCGCGCCAGTCGCTTGCTCTAGTGCTCGGATGTTTCTCCCTTCCCTACCAATGATTCGCCCCTTCATATCATCTGACGGAAGACGAACTGCTCTTACTGTTGTCTCAGACACATGGTCAGAGGCAAACCGTTGAATCGCTTGCAGGGTAATCTCTCGACTGCGTCCCTTTGCTTCTTCGGTTGCTTTTTCAATAATTTCTTGAACAAGTTCATTTGCATCATGCTCAGCATCTTGCCTTACTTCTTCAAGAATCACTGCCTTGGCTTCTTCAGCAGACATTCCCGAAACACTCTCAAGTCGCTGAGTCAAATCAGAGCGTAACCCCAACAGCGCTTCTTTTTCATGTTCGATCGCTTCATGCTGCTTATCGATATCTTGGCGGATGGAGTCCAACTTGTCTGAACGCTCATTGAGTTTCTCAAGCATTTGATCAAGCGAATCTTCACGCTTCGCAATTCGGGCAGTGTCTTTCTTAATCTCAGCATGTGCTTCAGATACTTCTGCTTCCAATTCCTTGCGGCGCTTGCCCGCTTCACGTTCAGCATCAAGTTCAATCTTCTGCTTAATGGCTTCCGATTCTGACTCTGCCTTTTCCATAATCTGTTGAGCATCTCGTTTTGCAAGGCGAATCGTCCCACCGGAAATGGAACGAATTGCAAACCACCCAATTGCGACACCAACAAGAAGTGCCCCAACCCCAATTAGAATTTCATTTGTTGTAATGGCTAGAAAAAAATGTGTTGGCATACTCATTTCCTTTCAAAGGAACTGTGCCAACTATTGGTCCAATCGCAGAGCCAATTCTTGCTAAGCAAAAACTACCTCATCATGCTTTCATTATGCTTGAAACGACATTTCTAACCACACAGGGCTAGAATCGAATCTCTCTGGGTTGTCTGGCTTTACGCCGCGTAACTAAAACCTAAAAACATAAATCAATCTATTCAGCCACATTTGTCAAAATGTAACTGCCGGTCCCCTTAAGCCGGAGCGATCGGTCGTTCCAATAATTGGTTGACCGAAGTAAATTCAGGCATCAACTTTTGATGCACTGCTTGTGTTATGTGTGTAGTATTCCATGCTAGAACACTCGCGTCAAGCGTTTCTTGACCACTTCAAACCCATGCCACGAATTCTCCACTGGTTTCTACGTTTTAGCATATTGAACCCCATTTGCATTCGCCTTATTGGTGCTGCATCGAGGCGGAATCGCGATTTGCTCATCCGTTCGTTTTACCTTGGCGTTCTCGCAGCAGTCCTTTTCTTTGGTCTCATGGCAATTACTGCAACTGGGCGGCTCTCACTGAGAGAACTTGCAGCAGGTAGCGCGAACGTCTTTATCATCCTCGCAATATTGCAATTCATCCTCATTTGCGTTCTGACACCGCTATTTATGGCAAGTGCAATATCAAAAGAAGCCGAACCCCAGACATGGGATGTACTGCTCACAACGCCAATGTCCCCTACACAAATTGTGCTTGGCAACTTATTCGGCCGCCTATTTTTCATCATCGCACTATCTGTAGCTGCTCTACCACTCATGGTCGTCACTCAGTTTTTTGGCGGTGTTCCACTAGAGACGATTTTGCTCACCCAAGTCGTTGCGATTTGTCTCGCGATCTTGATTGCTGCTTTAGCCATTGCAATCA
Organism: Phycisphaerales bacterium; assembly: GCA_022447165.1. Classification (GTDB taxonomy): domain Bacteria; phylum Planctomycetota; class Phycisphaerae; order Phycisphaerales; family SM1A02. The sequence goes on from JAKVBR010000026.1 coordinate 3,160, forward strand.
GTGTGACTCGTACCGCAGGAAGAAAAGCCGCAGTGGGATTCTTCGTCATCACAATTGTTGTGCTTGCAACAACCTTCGGCGTAGACAATTTTATCCGCGAGCAAGTCCGAGGCGGACAATTGAATTATTACACCACCGTTCTTACGCCATTTAATCCCTTCCTTGTTCTTGAAACTATTCTTGCCCCATCAAACTATGTAATCCCTGAATCAAGTTCAAGCCCACAACCACTTGCTTGGATGGTGACGCATCCTGTTCAAGGATGGTGTTGGTTCACGCTTTTGACGAGCACCATACTTGTCGTTTGGTCGTCACTGAAGGTTCGCACGCTCGGCGTAAAACATGCTGGGCAGAGCAAGTTCGCTCAACTCATGGCGCCAACGGCAAGCCAACACAAAGCAGTGAGCGGTAATCCGATTGCTTGGCGAGAGCGAGTCACAAGACACCGAAACTTGGGCTCACTATTAGTTCGCTGGGGCTTTCTTGCAGTTTCACTACTGACTTGCATCATCATGACTACCCTCTTTTTAACAATCATGATTCAACCAAGTACATACCGAGACAGCATGACCATTATTGTCATCACTGAAATGCTCATCGTATTGTTTGCTGCAATCACCCTTTCAGCATCAGCAATCGCTAAGGAACGAGAAGACGGAACGCTCGACTTATTGTTAACAACAGCGATGACGCCGAAGATGTATCTCTATGGCAAAGTCAAAGGACTCGTCCTTCATTTGTTGCCAATGGTACTTGCCCCCTGCCTCACGATGATGACGATTGGTGTTGTCGTTCTTGCAACGCCTAACATTGCAATCGTTCCTGACACACTTCCAAACGATTATGAAACTGTTGTTCCTCTTGCCGTGTATGGCGGTGCGTTCACGATGCCGTTTCTCTTCATTCCATTCGTTGCCTTTTGCATCGCAATAGGATTAATGTGGTCACTACGAAGCAAGGGCTCAATAAGTGCAATCGTCATAACGCTGACGCTTATAACAATCATTACTTTTGGGCTTGGACTCTGCGTCATGCCTCTAAGTTCAACTTTGTACGCAAGCGCCTTCTTTAATGCACTCTCTCCAATCTCTCAGTTGTTCTCAACCATGCATGGCGCAACCACGATACCTAAGATTATCGCCCAAGGCGACAAGAGTGCCAATGCAGGACTCGCTGTGTGTTCACTTGTTGGAGGGCTCCTGTGGTCCACCATCTGCTGGGGACTCTTAAAGAGCATGACCGCATCATTTGTGATGACCGTTAGGCGGCTCGCAGGACAGCGCTAGTTAAAAACCGCCACTACGCATTACTTTCAAGCTATCTGGGAATGGATAGGTTGCGAACACACCAGTTGGCGCACTTTCCCACATTCGAAGAGATGGATAAACATCACCACGGTAACCGGCTTCAAACATCGTACGAATCACTGACTCAAATGTTGGTTCGTTTCCATGTTCATCTACAAGTCGATTTGATTTAGCGCCAAGGAAACTAACGCTTGCAGCAGGCATTCTGTCCCACCTGCGTTCAACCATATCTGCAACCTTTTTGAAGCCCGTGCTGAGATCTTCGAGCGTAAACGCGTCACGGTTGAGCGGGCGTAGAAGCGCTAGCACATTGACTTCATCCATGTCATATTTAAGCACAAGCACTTTGTCGGGTGACAATTCAGCGTACCCACGAGCGTACTTCGTGATGCTCTCGTTATCCCACTGACTCGTCGGAATCATTTCGCCAATTGTACTGATGAGCCCTCGACTGTTATCTTCGGGATTCACACCACAGATGAGCGTTCGGTATCTACGCGACATCATGTCAGCAAGTAGGAATTGCCCCCACTGCACACGGATGCGTTCTCTTGTTGCTGTTGCTTTCTTTGGGTCACCGCTTGGAAGAATAATGACGCGATTTGCCTGACGATCGGCTTCCATGAGCGCATCACCATCTCCGTCATAGATTCTTGGTCTCGCTTCTGAAGTTTGTTTCGCGCTCATCTTCAACTCCTTCTTTTACACAAGCAGTGATGCTGGATTCTCAATGAAGCCCTTTAAGGTCTTCAAATACTGTGCTGCCATCGCGCCATCGATGACTCGGTGGTCTAAGCTCAGTGTAGCAGACATTTCGTGACCGACGACAAGTTCGCCGTCACGCACAACTGGTTTTTCAATCGCTGCGCCAACTGCGAGAATGGCACTGTTAGGCGGGTTGATAATTGCAGTGAAGTGCTCGACACCAAACATGCCTAGATTAGAAATCGTAAACGTCGCATCAGCCATTTCATCCATGGTCAGTCCAGTTTCACGCGCTTTTTTCGCGAGATAACTCGACTCTTGACTAATCGTCCGCAAACTTTTCTGATCAGCGTTACGGATCGATGCTACAACAAGACCGCCGCCCCGCTCTTCAGGAAGTGCAACTGCCATACCGATGTTCACCGGTCCGTGGTAGAGAATGCAATCACCACCAAATGATGCGTTAAATGCAGGATGTTCAGACATCGCAAGTGCACAACATCGGACGAGGAAGTCGTTGACTGATAACTTAATCCCAGTCGCTGACAATTGCTCATTGAGCGCTTTGCGCATTTCCATGAGCGGATCCATGTCAAATGTCATGGACACTTGATAATGAGGAATCGACTGCTTTGACTCGACTAATCGCTTAGCAATAATCTGCCGCATGTTTGACAGCGGTTCAGTCCGGTCTTGTTGCCATGGCGATGTCGGTGCGAGTGGTTGTTGAATAGGTGTCACATCAGCAACGACATGTGTTGATTGCGGCGTTGAAACGACTGCCGCTTCAGTTTCCTGTGTTGCATCGATAATCTGCAAAATGTCTCGTTTGATGATTCGACCTGAAGGACCAGTACCCTGAATCGTTGACAAGTCAAGACCGTGATCTTCAGCAAGTCTTCTTGCAACAGGACTCACGCGAGCACCGCCGGAACTTGGAGGTGGCGTAGGCACTTCTGCAGTTGGTTCTGCCTTGGCCTGCTCAACTGGCTTTGGCGTTTCTGTTTGTGGTGCAGCATCTACTGATGGTGAGCCAGTTAAGTCTTCATCTTCTTCAAGAAGACGAGCAATCGCAGTGCCAACACTAACCTGTTCACCTGCAGCAATCAAGATGTTTTGGACAACGCCGTCATCGAAGGATTGCAACTCCATTGTTGCTTTGTCAGTTTCAATGTCAGCGAGTACATCGCCAGATGAAACTTCATCGCCCTCTTTGACATGCCAGTGCAACACCGTGCCCATTTCCATGGTATCTGACAGCCTTGGCATCGTGATATCAATTGGCATGAATCGAATCTTTCACTTAAATGTTATATGTCGCTGAACGGACAGCTTCACATATCTTGTGTGAGTTTGGCAAATACGCTTGTTCTAAATTGTACGCATATGGCGTTGGCACATCGTCACTATGCACTCTGTGCACATGATTATCAAGGTCATCGAAACAATAACGATGAATTTGAGATGCAATTTCTGAGCCGACCGAGGCAAATGGCCATGATTGGTCAACCACGACGCAAGCGTTTGTTTTCTTTACGGATGTAATCATCGTCTCGATATCGAGCGGTCTGATTGTTCGACCATCTACAACTTCGCAACTGATTCCTTCTTTTGCGAGTTCTTCCGCTGCCTCTAAACAGAAATGCAGGGGACGACCAAAACTTATGATTGTGCAATCAGTGCCTTCCCTGCGTATCAGCGCTTTTCCGAATTCAATCGTGTACTCTTCTTCAGGGACATGTCCTTTTGTCGAGAGCAGACGCTCTGATTCTAAAAAGAAGACTGGGTTGTCATCGCGGATTGCGGTTTTCAGGAGTCCCTTTGCGTCATATGCGTCGTATGGAATCGCCATTTTCAATCCAGGCACATTCGCGTAAAGCGATTCGACGCACCATGAGTGCGTTGAAGCAAGTTGGCCACCGGCACCATCGTTACCTCTGAAGACGATTGGACAACCAAACTGGCCACCAGACATGTACAACATCTTTGGTGCATTATTCAAAATTGGATCAGCAGCCACCAAACTGAATGACCAACTCATGAATTCAACGATTGGCCGAAGCCCACGCATCGCAGCGCCAATAGCCATTCCAGAGAAACCGCTTTCACTGATTGGAGTATCAATAAACCGGCGCGGGCCAAATTCATCAAGCATGCCCTTACTGACCTTGTACGCGCCGTTGTACTGCGCGACTTCTTCGCCAAGCAAGAAGACCCGTTTGTCCACACGCATTTCTTCGCTCATCGCTTCACGAAGTGCGTCTCTAAACTCAATGACTCTTTCTTTTGTTGCAACTGTCATTCGTTTTCATCCTGCAACATTTCTGGTTTCGATGTTCCCTTAAATGGACCCCATACATCCGTGTAAACATCTGTATAGAGTTCATCGAGCGGTGTTTCAGGCGACTGGTTTGACCATTCAACCGCTTGACGAACTTGCGATTTTACTTGGCGACCAAGTTGTTTGATTGCATCTGGTTCAACATCGTGATGCTCTTGCAAAAAAGTTGAGAGAGATGCAATGCAATCATCTTGCTCTTCCATCTCTTCTTCCATCTTTGTTCGATACTTTCGCGGGTCAGACATTGAGTGCCCTTTGTATCGGTATGTTTGTGCTTCAACGAAGAATGGTCTTGATTCTTCACGGCACCAATCTGCGATTGGTTTGAAATCCTGATACATATTCATGACATTTTTGCCATCAACGATTGCATGTTCAATGCCGTGCGCTTCAGATTTAGCATGAAGCGCATGAGCCATTGTTGTGCCTCGTTCGATTGCTGTACCCATGGAGTAGCGGTTGTTTTCAAGTACAAAAATGACCGGGATGTCAAAGAGCCCTGCGAGGTTCATCGCTTCATAAAACGCGCCTTGATTGATTGCCCCGTCTCCGAGATAACACAGCGTGACTTTGTCTGATTTGCCCTCGCCAATCACTTCGTCTTCGTACTTCGTTGCAAACGCGAGTCCTGTACCAAGGGGCGTTTGAGCACCAACAATGCCATGCCCACCATAGAGGTAGTGCTCAGCATCAAACATGTGCATTGAACCACCCTTACCTTTTGCACATCCGCCAATCTTGCCAAACATTTCTGCCATGCAGTACTTTGGGTCCATGCCTCTTGCGAGTGCATGACCGTGGTCACGGTACGCAAGGACGACTGGGTCGTCAGGGTTGACGGCTGCAATCGACCCTACAGCGACCGCCTCCTGCCCGATGTAAATGTGACAAAAACCGCCAATTTGACGATTCTGATACGCCTGCATTGTGCGGACTTCAAACTCGCGAATGAGCATCATTTGCCTGAGCCATCCGAGTAGGATTGGGCTATCTGGCAATGGTGCTTTTGCACGCTTTTGCGTTAATGGTGGGGTTGTTTCTGTCGTATCAATTTCAGCCATGTTGAGCATCTTGTCTGGGCGATTGGAAAATCGGTCATTAACTCTTAAAAAGTGGCATTATATCACTATAAACCCTTATTAAGAACCGTTAAATTGAATATTCCGATACTCCCCTTCCTTGCCAATCAAACGCGGATGACAGGACTCGAACCTGTAACCTTCGGTTTCGTAGACCGATGCTCTATCCAGTTGAGCTACATCCGCATCGAGCAGGATGGGAAGGGTACCACACCTACGCCCGCAGTGCCACCACTGACTTGATTTAAGAGGGTTGACTTCTTGGCTAGTTTTGGGATAATAAGCGGCTCGCCCAATGGTTTGGGCACTTACTTTACGGAGCTCACAATGCCTCATTCACGTTCTAAGAAAAAAAATGTCCGTCAAAATGCGAAACGCCGTGCACTTAACCACTGGCGAAAGAATCGCATGAAAGAACAGTCAAAACTTTTCTTAAGTGCAATTGCTGCCAAGGATGTTGATACTGCTGAAACAGAATTCCGTAACTACTGTGGTCTTGTCGACAAAATCGCTTGCACAAGCACGATTCACAAGAACACTGCTGCTCGCAGGAAGAGTCGATTCTCACGTCAACTCAAAGAACTCAAGCAGGGCTAATTTTTCCCTAAAACTGAACCACACTTTCACGGGCGAGTATCATTGCGCCTATGCCGCTTCCCTTACGCTTTGCAAAACCAGCAAAACAGCTGTCGCAATCTTATTTTGAACAGTCAAGACAACCGCTCACAATGCTTGTCTTTCTTGCGCCGCTGATCTTGATGTACGAGTTTGCGCTTTATCGAGCGGAACAAAACATCCAAGTCAAAGCGCATGACCACCTTGTTCGCATGTTTGAATACGCCGATTTACCGCCAACGCAGGGATTGTTTTTTGGCGGCGTGCTCATCGTGACCATCTTGCTCATCTGGCAAATCAATAGTAAGTACGCATGGCGTGTTGAACCAAAAACAATCACGCTGATGGCGGGCGAGTCTATTGCTGCAGCCCTGCCGCTCCTTGTATTAGGCGTCGTCTTTGGAAGCATGGTTGCAACAAATGCTGAAACTGCAATCGGCTCGTTAAGTTTGTTTGACAAAGTCGCTGTGAGTATTGGCGCTGGTCTTTATGAAGAACTCGTCTTTAGGATGATGACGATTGCGCTCATTCATACGATTGCGTGTCATTTGTTTAAACAAAGCGAATCGAACGGTCTCATCGCTGGCGTTTTGATTTCAGCACTGCTCTTTGCGCTGTATCACGACTTGCCAGATGCAGGTTCGCTCCCTGCAGTGAGCTTGTTTTTCTATGGCGTTGCAGGCATTTACTTAGGTGTTTTGTTCGTATTTAGGGGTTTTGGCATCGCAGCCGGTGCTCATGCAGCATATGACGTCGTTGCAACTGCGATTCTTGCTGTCCTTGCAACATAATGTCGTTACACTGAGCATTTGAATTAATGAGGAAAAGGAGACTCCCCCAATGAAACAATTGACTTCCATCTGCGTCCTTGGCGTAATGTGTATGACAACGTTTGCATTTGCACAAGATTCGGTACCTGCAGTACCGCTAGAAAAGCCTAAGCCAGCGCCAAAGGTTGAACCCCTACCAGAACCAACACCACTTTTTGTTGGAGACAAAGCACCTGAACTCACCATTGACCACTGGGTCAAGGGCGACTCAATTGATGGCTTTACTGAAGGACAAGTCTATGTCGTCGAGTTTTGGGCAACATGGTGTGGCCCTTGTGTCTATGGCATGCCGCATCTCTCAGACTTACAAGATGAATGGGGCGACAAAGTGAAAATCATTGGTGTTTCAAGTGAGAAAGAGACAAAGATAGTCACTGACTTTATGGAAAAAACAAACAGTTCCGATGGACTCGTCAACAATGATCGAATGCGTTACACCGTTACTGTAGATCCAGATCGTACAACAAGTAATGCCTACATGAAGGCAGCTGGTCAAAATGGCATCCCTACTGCATTCATCGTAAATGGCAGTGGCAAAGTTGCTTGGATTGGTCACCCCATGAGCATGGATGATCCACTTAATCAAGTTGTTGAAGGCACATGGGATATTGCAGCAGCAGCTGAAGCATTCAAACTTGAAGCTGCTCGAGAAAAGGAATGGGCAGGATTCATAAAGAGCTACCGAGCTGCAATGGAAAAAGATGACTGGGATGGCGTCATTACTGCAATAGATTCATTCTCAGATCAGTTTGGTTCAACGCAATCACTTCAAGAAATGAAGTTTGACGCACTCCTCAACAAGGGCGACAATGACGCTGCTTATGCACTAATGGAAGAAGTTGCCCAAGCAAGTTGGGACGATGCAAATGCACTCAACTCAATGGCATGGAATATCGTTGACGGTCTTCCCAAAGAACAATGTGACATCGAATTCGCACTCAGAGTTGCAACAAGAGCAAACACGCTGACAAAGAGTAAAGATCCTATGATTCTTGATACGCTTGCACGAGTGTACTGGGAACGCGGCGATGTTTACAAAGCAATTGCTTGGCAAACCAAAGCCGTTCAGTATGCTGATGGGGATGGCCCAATGGACGACTCCATCAGAGCGACGTTGGAAGAGTACAAGGCGACGCTTGCAAATGTCCACAACGGACGCGAGTAAGTTCCTTACTAATCTTTGACTGAGAAATGGCGATTTTTAAATCGCCATTTCTTTTTGCGCTTCATCTGATGCATAAATGGCTTCGACGATTTCTTGCACGCGCTTGCCATCTTCGCCTGTACCTGCTCCTTCAGGGAGTTCACCATTCTCAACAGATTGAGCAAATGAACGGTGTTCACCGTCAAATGCATCATTCCAAGCATCATCGAGTTGAATCTCGATTATTTCAGAATGTGGTTTACCATCAACGGAGTACGAGTGAATCAATTCATCGTTCCATAAGTCAACAATGAGCGCGCCGTGTTTACCTTCAATCACTAAACCATCTGCAATTGTTTGTTCAGGAATATGCGTCGCCCAAGAAACATTTAAGTCAAACACCATTCCAGTTTCAAAAGTAATGGATGCTCTGATTCGGTCTTCCACATCAAACGTGCCATTCTCAACTGGGTCAGACCACATTTCGTCATATGCGTAATTCGCCATCGTGAATGCTTGTGAACACCGACCAATAACTCGTTTCGGCTCGGTCATTGACGTCATATGCATCACTAAATCGAGTAGATGCACACCAATGTCAATCAAACATCCCCCACCGCTGAGTTCTTTCGTTGTAAACCATCCGCCTAAACCGGGAATTCCTCGTTGACGAAGGAGCGTCGCTTGAATTGAGACGATGTCGCCAATTGCACCATCGTCAATCAGTGCCTTGGCTTTCATTGCAGCTGGTGAATAACGACAAACAAATCCAAGTTGAAGCACTTTTCCTGAAAGGTCTCGCGCTTCGAGTATGGCATCGCACTCTGCAATCGATAATGCCATCGGCTTTTCTAGAAGCACATGCTTGCCTGCATTGAGTGCTTGAATCGCAAGTGGCGCGTGCTGAAAGTTAGGAACTGCTATGACAACGCCATCGATGTCATCACGACTGAGTATTGATTCTATTGTTGCTTCTTCTTCACAGCTAAACTTCTCAGCAAACGCACTTCGCTTCTCTTCATTTGAATCAAAAACACATGTGATTTTTGTCCCAACCCTCTGTGCAGCTTCTGCATGCACATTGCCAATCATGCCTGCGCCAATAATTCCGATCGATGTCATTGAATAGGTTCCATTGTTTTTGAGTAAAGAACATTTCGTTCTTGTAGTTCTGCAAGTATTCGATTTACAACTAAATGATTAGAGCCAAAAGTTTCAGGAGGGTGTACTCCCGGCTCGCTGATTGTGCCACCAGCGAGCATTCTCGCAACTGAAGCGGCGGGGAAACCTGTTGTCCGAGCCATGCTCGATTGATCTCGCTTGCTATCGTAATAGTCAAGTAAGTCAAAGGTGATTGACATGTTTGTTTCTCCTTTCATACCCTCACCCGAAACCCGCATCACAGTTAAATCTGCTTCCCTCGGCTCGTATCTCCAACTCTCGATTAGAATTTTTGCAGTCATTTCAAGCGGAACAACCTCTTGGTTACCGCACTGAATTGGAGCGTTGTTAAAGAAGCCCCCATCGCGTAATCGTTTCATCATCTCGGCATGTCCTGGATACCGAAGCGTTCGCTCTTTCATGTTTGGCACAGTAAGTGTGTCACAAAGTGTGCGTAAGCCATCAGAGTTAAATGCTTCAAGCGTTCCAACTCCAGGAAGTTCCAATAGTTCAACTTCACTGAGAGCTGGCTTTACAACCTTTTTACCATTTTCAACGATTCTTGCTGGCCGTATGTATTCCTCAATGACATCGCGAGGACTAAACGGCGCTTTGTATTCC
>JAKVBR010000027.1 GCA_022447165.1 Phycisphaerales bacterium
GTTCAGCGTCATGGACTGACCGAACGGTTAAGCCGGGTTGGACATACAGTTACAGAATTTCTGCCGTTGACAATCAGAAGGAACAGTCTGAGTGGTGTAACGGTGAAGCATCAGTAATGCCAGTCATGCAAGCGTTCAACATGTCTAAGGCATGGCTAGCCATCTTTATGCTCATCTTCGGCGGCTTTGTTGCTTACTTTATTAACGAAGCAAGAAGCGGCAAGAAGTTGTGGGTACGAAAGATTGCAGGTCTTGTTGCGATTGACGAAGCCGTCGGCCGTGCCACTGAAATGGGCCGCCCAGTGCTTTTCGTAGCAGGTATTCAAGACATTAATGAAATCCAAACGCTTGCGGGCTTGACGGTTCTTTCCCGCGTTGCGAAAACAGCAGCGGAATACGGGGCACAAATCGAAGTGCCAACTTGCCGCTCGCTTGTGATGGCTGCAGCGAGAGAAACGGTTGAGTCAGCGTATCTCGCAGCAGGTCGCCCTGACTCTTATCAGCCAGACCGCATTCACTACTTAACAGACGAACAGTTTGCGTTTGTTGCGGGCGTCACGGGTTACATGGTTCGCGAAGAACCCGCAGCATGCGTGTACATGGGTGGTTTCTATGCTGAATCACTCATTCTCGCAGAGACAGGTAATCACATCGGAGCGATTCAAGTTGCAGGTACAGCGATGCCAAGTCAGTTGCCGTTCTTTGTTGCGTCTTGCGACTACACCTTGATTGGTGAAGAGTTCTTTGCAGCATCTGCTTATCTTTCCAATGACCCACTCCAAATCGGTTCATTGAAGGGGCAAGATTACGGCAAGTTTGTCAGTGTCTTTATCTTGGTCATTGGCATTTTGGTTGCGACCCTCGGTGGTTTCTCAAACGATGATGCTCGTGATGGCTTTGCAGCACAAACATTGAGTTTCATTACAGACAACATGCTCGGCGATGCTGGACTCCTTCCAGTATCTGAGGGTAATACAGACGATACGGAGGACGACTCGTGAAAAGACTCGTTCCACTCATCATTGCAATATGTGCGGGCTTCGTCCTGATTATTGCGAACTTCATACCGTACGCTCAAAATTGGGGCTCAACGGCGCAGGAATGGTTTAACATTCTCGCTGTTGGTGCGATGGTCTTGGGCGGAGGCAACCTCATCAAACTCCACTTGATGAAAGTGTCAGCAAAGAACAAGGGCTGGGGTTACTCAGTGGTCACAATTGGCTGCTTCTTTGCAACGCTCATCATTGGACTTTCAAAGATGGGCGTGCACCCGAACCCGATTTATCCTGACTACGCTTGGAGTGGTTACTACCTAGAAGAGGGTTCTGGGCTTTGGTGGATTTATGAACACATGGTTGTACCGCTCACATCAATGATGTTTGCGATGCTCGCGTTCTATGTTGCAACTGCAGCGTTTAGGGCGTTCCGTGCAAAGAACACAGAAGCGACCCTCCTTCTTGTCACTGCTGGCATTGTGCTCCTTGGTCGAACCTATGCAGGCGTCTGGCTCTTTGGCTGGCTTCCAGAGTCAATGGAATGGCTCCGCTTCGACAACTTAACTGTTTGGATTATGGATATTCCGAACACTGCAGGAACGAGAGCAATCACGATTGGCATTGCACTTGGGGTCGTAGCAACTTCACTTCGAATCTTACTTGGCGTTGACCGCTCATATTTGGGGCAGGATTAATCTATGTATCAGTTTCTAAAAAATCTTGATCGTCGTTGGATCTTCCTTAGCATGCTCTTGGCGGTTGCAATTCCAATTCTCTCACGCATTGTCTTTCCCGAAGTTGTCTCAAAGCAAGCGAAAATGGTCTTTGACGCAGTTGAATCCCTTCCAGAGGGCTCAAACATCTTACTTTCGTACGACTTTGACCCAGCAAGTGAAGGTGAACTTTTGCCTATGGCTCAAGCATTCACTCGGCACTGTTCAGTCAAAGGTCATAAGCAATACTACATGGCACTTTGGCCACTCGGTTCACCGATGGTTGATAAGTCACTTGATACGATTCGTTCCGAATATCCAGATTTGGAATATGGCATTGACTACATGAAGTTTGACTACAAGGCGGGTGGCGAAGCAGTCATTCGAATGATTACCACGGACTTAAGAGGCATGTTCCCACTCGATTCACAAGGTGTGTCACTTGACGAGATTCCAATGACGAAGAACATTAAAAATATTCAGGACATGGACCTCATCATTAATGTGAGTGCGGGCGACCCTGGCACAAAACAATGGGTGCAATTTGCATCTACGCCATTTGGCATCACGACTGTTTCAGGTTGCACAGGTGTTCAAGCCCCGCAAATGTATCCATACATTCCAAAACAACTTGCAGGCGTCCTTGGTGCAATTAAAGCGGCAGCGGAATATGAAGCAGCCATTGACGAATCGTATCCAGAGATTGCAGCAAACCCGAAAGCGCAAGAAGCAAAGCGGCGAATGGGACCTCAGCTTGTTGCTCACGGTCTAATGGTGGGGCTCATCATCATCGGCAACTGTATTTACTACGTCGGTCGAAAGCGAGGTGACGTCTAATGGATCAAGCAAAACAATCAAACGGACTCATTTGGACAATCGTGTTTGTGATTGGTGCAATCATGCTTGTTTGGAGTATGTCTACCTCACGAACAGGTCAGGTCTGGGTGACACCAGAACAACATGCGTTTAGTGAAATGCGGAGGGGACTTGGGAATCTATCGATGCAAGCAACGCAACAGTTGGCGACATCGAATGGACAACCTATAACGTCGTCCCTGATCGTGACCTTACACCTGAGTTAATGGAGAGCGGCACAGTCTCACTGAGTTGGTCTCGAACGATTGGATTGTGGCTTGCTGCAATCTTCACGCTCTTTATTCTGTCATTCCTAGTGGGTGATAACCCAGCATATAAGTTCGCAGAAGCAATGGTGGTTGGCACCTCGGCAGGGTATGTCATGGTCATTGGTTTGTGGGATGTCTTTGTGCCAAACTTGCTCGGTAAACTAGCACCAGGACTTGTCCAAAGTTTTGCGTTGCCAGGTATCGAAGGCACGCATCAAGAGTTTTGGTGGCTCTACTTCATCCCAGCGATCCTTATTGTGATGTTACTCTTCCAACTCATGCCATCAGGTGGTTGGATCAGTCGCTGGCCAATTGCATTCTTTATTGGCATTACTGCTGGTTATCGAATGATTGGTTACGTAGAAGCAGACCTCGTGGCGCAAATTAAGGCAGGTATCGTTCCACTCATTGAGTTCAATGGTGATGGTGGGTTTGCCCTGTGGCCTACGGTCAATGCCTTCTTGCTAACGATTGCAACGCTCAGTGCCATGGTGTACTTCTTCTTCTCAATTGAGCACAAAGGGCTCGTTGGGAAAACTGCAAGGGTTGGCATCTGGTTCCTCATGATTACCTTCGGTGCATCCTTCGGATATACAGTGATGGGCCGGATTGCTCTATTAGCAGCTCGACTTGAGTTCCTCTTTGGGAAGTGGCTCCACTTCATCCCATCGCAACTAGATTTTTCAATCCTTGCGAATCTCGATTGGATATTGCTTATCCAATTCATGTAAACGAAAGAAATACGACTTTTTGAACGCCGTTTTCATGCTTGAAAACGGCGTTTTTTATGGATGAATGGCAATTTTCCCTTGATTTTGGTACACTGCCGCGTTCATTGAAGGAATTGGCATGAGCCCAAGTGCTCAGTCAGACGTTTTAAAGAGGTTACACGATGCTCCCTAAACTACGAACATCTCCAGCACGCAAACGCAAGCGACGTTCACATCACGCACTTTCAAACGCGAATTTAGCGTTGTGCCCAAATTGTGGTAGCAATCGTCAACCACACCGCGCATGTGGCAGTTGTGGTTATGTCCGTCCTGGATTGCAAGTAAAGGCAACGAAAGACTAAATCACCATGAGAATTGGTGTTGATGTCATGGGTGGCGATTTTGCGCCTGACCCCATCCTTGAAGGTGCGCTCCAAGCAACAACGCAGTTAGAGTCGGATGACGTCGTCGTGCTTTACGGTGACAAGGCGATCATTGATGCTGCAGTCAGCAGTTTTGAGGGCGCTGTTGCAACCATTGAAGTTGTTGGCACAACTGAAGTTGTTTCAATGGATGAATCTCCAGTTGATGCAGTTAGAACTAAACAAGACAGTTCACTCGTTGTCATGTGTAAAGATGGTTCAGCGAAGAGTGAAGCACCCCTTGACGCAGTGATTTCAGCAGGCAACACTGGCGCGTTTGTCGCAGGTAGTCAAATGCATTTAAGACGCCTCGATGGTGTTCATCGTCCTGGCATTGCAGCAGCAGTTCCAACGTTTGCTGGCACCGTTGCATTTATCGATGTTGGTGCGAATATTGAACCAAAGCCAGTCCATCTTGCTCAGTATGGCGTGATGGGTAAGGTTTACGCAGAACAAGTGCTCGGGATTGAGAATCCCCGCGTCGCGCTCATGAACGTCGGTGGTGAAGAACAAAAGGGCACGAGCGACCTTAAAGAAGCGCGTGACATGCTTCGGAATGTGCCGGGCTTAAATTTTGTGGGTTACATCGAAGGGCGTTCACTTTTTGATGGCGGCGCAGATGTAGTTGTGACAGACGGCATCGTTGGCAATGTCAGCATTAAACTTGCTGAGGGACTCGCAACTGGATTGCTTAAGAAGATTGCAACTGATATTGCAACCGCAGACCCTTCGCTAGCTGAGGCATTCAAGCCAGTCATTCAAAAGTTCTATAAAGAATATGATTACCACGAGTATGGCGGAGCGCCACTGCTTGGTGTCAACGGCATCAGTTTGATTTGCCACGGCAGTTCAGAAGCAAGAACCATTGCCAACGCAATCGTACGAGCAAAACAATTTGCAACTTCCGGTGTAAACCAACACATCGTCGACCAACTCGCTACGATTGACGAACAAGTGAGTGTTGTATGACGAACAATCCATCATGTGGTGTTAAAGTCCTTGGAACAGGATCTGCTGTCCCAAATAATGTGCTTGATAACGAAACGCTAGCAGAGCGTTTTCAAGTTGACCGTGATTGGATTGAACAGCGAACAGGCATCCGAGAGCGCCGATACTGCGACGAAGACGAGGGGACATACGAACTGCAAGTTCGCGCGATAAAAGATGCACTTGAATCTACCCGAATGAAGGGGAGCGATTTAGACCTCATCATCTGTGCAACAGTCACAGCCGAAATGACATGCCCTTCCAATGCATGTCGAGTTGCTGCTGCTGTTGATTCAAAGCCAGCGGGCGCGTTCGATTTAGTCGCAGCATGTTCGGGCTTTGTGTACGCAATGAATGTAGCAGACAATCTCATATGTGGCGGTTCATACAACACGATTGCAGTTGTTGGTTGTGATGCGATGAGCAAACTCACCGATCCAAATGACAGGGGCACCTCAATTTTGTTTGGCGATGCTGCAGGCGCAGTGATTCTTCAACGTTGCGATGACACTTCAAAAGGGTGTTTCTATCAAACAATGAGTGCTGATGGTGAGCCATGGCCAGCGCTGTACATCCCAACTTGCGAGCAAGACCTTGTTGAAGGCGATGAAGCAACGACCGAGATTGGCATGCTCCGCATGAAGGGCAAGGAAGTGTACAAGTTTGCAGTGACAAAGTTTCAGGAGATCACTGAAACGTTACTCAACGAAACTGGGCTCACTCCAGATGACGTGAGCCAATTCATTTGTCACCAGTCCAACATGAGAATCATCGAGTCAGCGCAAACTAAACTTGGGCTAGCCGATGAAAAGGTATATAAAAACATTGACCTCTTTGGTAACAGTTCAGCCGGTGCAGCAGCGCTTTGCTTTGACCAGTTGTGGAAAGATGGCAAGATTAATGACGAAGACATCATTGTGATGCTCGCCTTCGGCGGTGGTCTCACATGGTCAAGCAGTGCGTGGAGAATTTGACGATGTCAGAACTCGTGTTGTTATGTCCCGGGCAAGGGGCTCAAAAGGCAGGTATGGGTAAAGCATGGTTTGATGCATCAGGTGCAGCAAAAACCATCTTTGAAAGGGCAGATGAACTGCTTGGCGATTCGCTTGGATTACCACTCAGTACCATTTGCTTTGAAGACCCAAACAGTGAAATCAACCAAACGAACATTAGCCAGCCAGCGATTTACACTTGTTCAATCGCTTGCTGGCACGGACTTCGCGCTGAAGGGCTAGCGGGTGACATAAAAGCAACCGCGGGCCTGTCACTCGGAGAATATTCAGCGTTGCATCTCGCAGGCGTCTTCTCATTTGAAGAGGGCTTATCCCTCGTTGCACGGCGAGGCGCACTCATGCAAGAGGCCACGGAAGCGAACCCAAGCACGATGGTTGCTGTCATGGGAGATGACGACGCAATTTTGAAACTTTGTGACGACGCTCGTGGTAGTGATATCCTTGTTCCAGCGAACTTCAACGCTCCGGGACAAATTGTATTGAGTGGTTCAGTTGTGGCATGCAAGCGAGCAGCATCGCTTGCTGGTGACGCTGGACTCAGAGCCACACCACTTTCGGTTGCTGGTGCGTTCCACTCACCGTTTATGCAGTCAGCAGCAGATGCGATGGCAGAAGCACTTGATGCAGTGACCTTCAACAATCCCGAAATCGATGTCTGGTCCAACGTCACGGGTGAGTACCACGACCCCGAACACATCAAGGAACGCCTTGTAGAGCAAATAACCGGCTCTGTACGGTGGTCACAGTCATCAAAAGCGATGGCTTCAGAGTATGATGGGTGTGATTGGCATGAACTTGCGCCAAGTGGCGTTCTCAGAGGGCTCATGCGACGAATTGAACGAACGATTAAGGTGATACCTCATGACGAACCTACTCAAGACAATTAGTATCGCACTCGCTGCTCTTCTGCTCGTAGTCACTGGTTGTAGTTCTGAAGAATCAAAGCCGGAACAAACACAGCAAGTTGCGAGGCCAACGCCAAAACCAAGGCCAAAGCCAGTTGTGAAAACACCTGAGCAGTTGAAAAACGAAATGAACATTGACGCTCGCATTTTCATGGATGAGAACACAGCGCCTCGAAGCGAGGACGCGAAGAAAGCAGTCCTCAACTTTTTTAACGCATTTCTAAACGCTGACGAAGCAACACTCAAAAGCATGCTCTCATTCAACGAACAACTTGAAGTTAATGCGATGATTGCTGACGGTCTTTCAGATGTGATGGACCAAGTGACGTATCTTCAACTACTCACAGGCACAAGCCCTGAGAACAAAGAAACTGTTCTTGCGATCTATGAGATTGGCCTCGATTACCAAGTTCAAGTTTGGCATTACGATTCAATGAATGATTCGTTTACATTCTCAGCAGGCGAAACACCTCCAAATCTCGTTTCTCAATTGAGCGGCGATTGGCTCGAGAGTTACTTCGCATTGAAGGACAAGCAGACCGAGATTGCAAATCAGCAAGATGCAGAGAGTTCATACATTCTTGCTGGCGAAGTGTCTGCTGACAACGGAGCGCCAGACAGGGGCAACGAAGGTCCTTCCAACCCATCAGGTCCAAGCAGGCCTGTGCGTCCAAGAACTCCTGGCTTTTAATCATCACACCTTTCGGAGTTAACAGTTGACAGAACAAACTGAACAAAGAGTAGCCATCGTTACAGGAGCAAGTCGCGGCATTGGTAAAGCCATCGCCAAGCGACTTGCAAGTGATGGTTGTAAGGTCGCACTTGTTGCACGCAACGAAGAAGCACTCAACGCGGTGAAGGGCGAGATTGAACAAGATGGTGGCGTGGCAAGTACACATGTGTGTGACCTTGCGGATTGCAATCAATTTGCAGGCACCATCCAAGCCATTGCAGATGAAAATGACCGGCTCGACGTACTCGTTAATAATGCGGGTATGACGCGAGATGGACTACTCTTGCGAATGACTGAAGAGGATTTCGATGCAGTCATCGATGTCAATCTCAAAGCGACGTTTATTGGGTGCAAAACTGCAGCTCGCCCGATGATGAAGGGTCGCTTTGGTCGTATGATTAACATTACCTCAGTGACTGGCATTAGCGGTAATGCGGGTCAAGCAAATTACGCAGCAGCGAAAGCAGGGCTCGTTGGGCTCACCAAAACAATTGCAAAAGAGTTTGGCTCTAAAGGGATTACAGCGAACGCTATTGCACCGGGTTACATTGAAACAGATATGACAGCGGTTCTTGGAGATGACATCAAGAAGGGCGTTGAACAAATGGTTCCACTACGGCGATATGGTCAGCCAGAGGAAATTGCATCTGCAGTTTCGTTCCTTGCATCAGATGATGGCGGTTACGTCACTGGTCAAGTGCTGGTCGTTGATGGTGGATTAACGTGTTAAATGAGATTGTGGTCAGCAGAAACGGAAGCTGACCCTTTGATATAATGCCGCTACTGCGATAGTCGCGGACCTCAAGGAGATGAATGACAATGGAACGAGCTGAAATTGAAGCTAAAGTGATTGATATTGTGTCTGCACAACTTGGTGTTGACAAATCAGAAGTCACCCTTGCATCAAGTTTTGCAAATGACCTGAATGCAGACAGTTTAGATACTGTTGAACTCGTGATGGAACTTGAGGATTCATTCTCAACATCCATTCCAGACGAAGAAGCAGAGCAGATTCAAACAGTCGGCAACGCAGTTGACTTTATTGTCAGCGCGACGTCATAAAAGGAACGAATAGTGGCAGCACAACAGCACCGTCGCGTGGTCGTTACTGGCCTCGGGGCGATATCTAATCTCGGTCACGATGTACCATCGACATGGTCAGGGCTACTTGAAGGTCGCTCTGGCATTGGTCCAATTACAGCGTTTGAACAAGACGAACGCTGGGTGACGACGATTGCTGGTGAAGTAAAGGACTGGGATCCTGCCACAAAGTTAGACCGCGGGGAAATCAAGAAAACCGACCGCTTTGCTCAACTCGCCCTCTGGGCAGCGATTGAAGCAATGGAATCGTCAGGATTCAATTGGGAAGAGGGTGACCCGTATCGCAACGGCGTTGTAATTGGTTCTGGTGTTGGCGGTATTCAAACAATCGAACATTACGATGGTGTTCTTCGCGAGAAGGGGCCCCGTCGATTAAGCCCCTTTACCGTTCCAAAGTTGATGGTGAATGCGGGCGCGGGCAATGTGTCAATTCGATTTAACTTGCGTGGTGTCAATGCATCGCCAGCGACAGCATGTGCAACAGGGGGTCACGCACTCGCTGAAGCATACATGTTCATCGCAACCAACCAAGCAGACTTTATTCTTGCTGGTGGCGCTGAAGCAGCAGTCTCGCCTGTGTGTGTGAGTTCATTCTCAGCAATGAAAGCCCTGTCAACTCGCAATGACGAACCAACGCTTGCGTCAAGACCATTTGATGCAAATCGCGACGGATTCGTGCTTGCTGAGGGCGGTGCTGTGCTTGCCGTAGAATCACTTGAGCATGCATTAGCACGCGGTGCAACAATCTACGCAGAGATTCTCGGGTTTGGTATTTCAGGCGATGCGGGCCACATTGCTGCTCCTGATGCTGAAGGGCTTGGTGCGAAAGCAGCGATGGCTGCAGCACTCAGACATGCACAGTTAGATCCTACAGCAGTTGATTACATCAACGCACATGGCACATCGACGCCGCTCGGCGATGCCGCAGAAGTTGCAGCAGTCAAGGGATTGTTCGGTGACCACGCCTATAAACTTGCGATGAGTTCAACAAAGTCCTGCACAGGTCACACGCTTGGTGCAGCGGGTGGTATTGAATCAATTGCAGTTGTGAAAGGTATTGCAGAAGGTGTGATGCCTCCAACGATAAACCTTGATGAGTCAGATGAGGGCTTTGACCTTAACTTCGTTGCAAATGAACCCCAAGAGAAAGCGATTAATGTCGCGCTCAATAACTCATTTGGCTTCGGCGGTCATAACGTCTCACTCGCATTCGGTGCGTTCAGCGAGTAACAGATATATATTGCCACAAGGGCTCTGAGTACCGGAGAGAAGAAACAATCGATCTCTGTGTCTCCGCGTCTCCGTGGCAAAAACGATTTCAGTGTTGGTGGTCAGATTCTTAGCTAAAACGGGAATGAAATGCCGGTCCACAATTGCCAACTGTCGCGGCCAGGGTTGGTGTCATACGTGTTTGCGTTTGAAATGTGATGCCAACGCAAACCGATGAGCCATCTCGCGTCATTGTTCATTGCAAATGAACAACCGAATCCCGCTTGCGGCGTAAAGTTAAACTTTGAACCGCCAATTGGAACATTCTCACTTGTTCGAAGCATGCCCGCGCCTCCTTCTAAGAAGAACGAGAAGTCATCGCGCTTCACTGCATGCCATCTGAGTTGAAGGGTGAAGTTAAAACCATTTGCGCCACCGCCAACTTGGTCAACATCCATAAAGAGGAATCCAAGGTCGATGGATAAGTCATCTTCGGCAAAGTATTCAAACTCAAGACCAATGGTTGTCAAACTGTTGTCTGAATCCTTGACATCTTTGCCATACCCGCCAACGATGCCCCATCGCCAAGTGTCGGGCGTTCCCCACGCAAGAACAGAGTTGTCAATGTCAATTGTTTCAGTCGCAGTCGCGTCACTCTCTTCTACTGGCTGCTCAAAGGCGAGCGTCGCAGAGGTGTTAATCGTGGGGAGTTGAGTTGTGAGGGGGGTAGCGGCAAGAATAAGTAGAATAATCATCCTGCGAATCCTACTAAAAAATGGCGGAGACCGCCATTTTTCTGCCAGCATTGGGGCTGGCTTCTCTTCAAATGATCCCAAGGGGATTCGAACCCCTGTTCCCAGGATGAAAACCTGATGTCCTGACCTGACTAGACGATGGGACCGTTTTTAAGGATGGGAAATGATAACGGATTCCCGTACTTTCTGCATCAGTGTATCCTTTGAATAATGAACTTTGTTCTTGCCCTCATCTTACCCATATCCCTCTTATTGATGCCTCCAGAGGGGTTTAGGGAACGCCTCGCTGGCGTTAGGGATGGTGTAGATAATCGTTGTGAGGGCTTTGCAGCGATTATTGACTTGATTGGAAGTGATGTGAAGGTCGAAGGGGGCTTCCAAGAGATCGGCCTCGCTGTGCAGTCGTCAGAGGAATATCGCGGAACTTGGTTTCATGTTGATGGAACAATTGAGCAAATCTCGCCACTTGCTGAACCAGAGTGGATTAACGTCGCTGAATGTTTCCTGCGTGGGGCTGATGGCGAACTCTTGATTCTATACGCCATGGGTGGAATGACGTTACCGCTGAAGTCGTCAGTGTCCGGTCAAGCAGTGTTCTACAAAACAATTGAGCTGGAAGGACGAGATGGGCAACTGAGAACGTATCCAGCCCTCGTTACTGATGTCAAGTTTTTGCATGGCCACAATCAAGCGAGTGTTCCTCTATACATGCTGCTTCCACTCGTCTGCGCAGGCGCACTTTTGCTTTCTTGGCTCTACCGACTTGCTTCAAAAACGCAGAATGCAACGGCAGGGCTGTCGCACGACGAACATGAACCAAGCCCAACAACACCCCAAGAATTATCTGACGACCCCGCAGAAGCACTCTCCCAAATGTATGATTCATCGAGAGACGTTTCATGAACACACTGACTGTGCAATTTGGTAACCGTTCGTATGACATCATTGTCGGCGCAGGATGTTTGTACATCGTTCATGAACGCATCCAAAACGAATCAACATTCATGCTCTTTGATGACAACATTCGGCAGTACACTGAGTCAATCACATCCAGTGCGAGCATGGCTTTTCACGCAACAGAACAAACAAAAGTACTTCCATCTATCGAAACGATTTGTCAATCGATGCGAAGTGCAGGGATTGACCGGTCAAGCGCGCTGATTGCAATGGGGGGCGGCGTGACGGGTGATGTTGGTGGGTATGCCGCAGCAAGTTACATGCGAGGTATTCCGTGCATCCAGATTCCGACGACGCTGCTTGCAATGGTTGACGCATCGATTGGCGGAAAGACCGGCGTCAACATGCAAGCAAGTGACGGCGAGCTCATCAAGAACATGATTGGTGCGTTTTGGCAACCATCTCTCGTTGTTGCTGATGTTACGACATTAAAAACACTTGACGAGCGCCAACTCAGGTGTGGAGTTGCAGAGTGCATCAAGCATGCATTACTTGGGCATGGCGACTTAATGGCATTGCTGCAATCCAACCGAGAAGCAATCCTGAATTGTGATGAAGAGGTGTTAATCGAGCTTGTCACCCAAAGCGCAGCGATTAAAAAAGAAGTCGTCGAATCGGATGAACGTGAAACGGGAAGTCGGGCACTGTTGAATTTAGGGCATACGTTTGCACACGCCATTGAACCAATCAAGGAACTTGATTTGTATCACGGTGAGGCGGTTGCCATCGGTCTTTGTGCTGCTACAGCGCTCAGTGAAGCAATGGGACGTATTGATGCCGCGAAAGTCGATTGTGTTCGCGAGCTCGTTTCCTCTTATGGATTGCCTACTTCGCTTCCAATTCCGCAATCTGTAGACATGCTTAATGAACGCATGCGGTCTGACAAAAAGCACGAGGGCTCAACAACACGGTTCATCGTACTCGGGGAATCGGGCGGTGAGATTGCTGAAGATGTCGACGAGCAATTGGTGGCGCTCGCATGGGCATCTGTGGGCGGTCAACTCGGATAACTCCAATAATCAAGCGATTTCAATTGTGCTTCCGATAAGGTACTGTTGGTTATGTGATTTTTAAACCAGAGAGAGGTACTTTTTGAGAACGTTTGCAATTGTGAACCAAAAAGGCGGCTGCGGTAAGACGACAACCGCAATTAACATCGCGGCTGTCTATGCTAAAAGAGGATTGCGGACACTCATCGTCGACATGGACCCGCAAGCGCACTGTGCAGCAGGCCTCGGTGTTCCTGAAGAACAAATTCAATCCCATATCGGTGATGCTATGGTGGGGCATCACGATCATGGGT
>JAKVBR010000028.1 GCA_022447165.1 Phycisphaerales bacterium
AGTGATTTCATGTGTTGGGCTAGACAAGCCAAGGTCCAGCAACACTTCAATCAAGGGGTTACTGGAAAATCGTCTAGCGTTGCACAAGCATTTGCTCGATTAAAACGACCGTTTAGTGGTCGTGGTGGTCGTGGGGGTGCGGGTGATCATGTTCATCCCAATCGTCATCATCGTGTTCGTGGCCATCATCTTCCCACGGCCCGTGTCCGTGATCCGAATTTGAAATCACGAGTTCAGTCATATACCACGCTGCTTCTTCCTCTTCGCCCATTTCCATCATCGTTTCAATGGCTACGAGAAGAGCCGCGTTTCTGCCTGGTTCTCTGTCAAACGTTGCTTCGATGATGCCATCAAGTAATTCAATTCGTAACTCTGGTTCAACATTGTCGCGAAGCATATGCACGCCCAAGATTGCCATTGCACTTTCTTCACTTAAGTGTTCACCTACAGCGTGATAGATACCCACTTTGTGCATGAACTCAAACTCTTCTTCATGCTCTCTGTCAAGCCAGTTGTCTTCTTCATCTTCAAAAACCATGTCAGCGATTGCTTCAAACTGAACGTTGCCACCGCCATTCTTCTTAGCCATCTCGATGATTTCAGCAATTGGAAGATCCGGCATTTCAACTTCTTCACCATTAATGATGACTTTCATCATCGCTTGCGTGGTCTCGTCCATTGCAACAGCGGACGATTGTTCTTGAACAGTTACAGTTTTTGTTTTTTTGCAGCCAGTGAGTACAATTGATGTCATTGCAACAGCAAAAATAATGTTTTTCATATGTGTAGTTTTCCCTTCCTTAGATGAGTCAGGATAACGCACACTGAAAATCAATATTGATTTCAGGAATGACTATTTTCCAAAATCTCGATAGAAACACGTTCTATCTGCGTGGATGTCGCTTTTAAAGCAGTAAATCGCAAATGTTTGATCTCAAGTGTTTCGCCAATTTGAGGTACATGACCAAGGTTTGCAAGAATGTAACCCGCGATGGTGTCATACTCTTCGTCCTCAGGTAGTTCAATGTTCAATTCATCATTGATGTCATCGAGATTAAAACGGCCATCAACTTCAATAAGCACTTCTGAAATGCGGAGGATTTCTGGCTCGCTTTCTTCAGCATCATCGTGTTCATCGCGAATCTCGCCGACGATTTCTTCGAGGACATCTTCAATCGTGACAAGCCCAGCAGTCCCACCGTATTCATCGATGACAACCGCCATGTGTACTTCACTTGTTTGGAAGTCAGCAAGAAGTTCCTGCACAAGTTTGGTATCTGGAACAACAATTGGTTTACGTAGAGTCGTTCTCAAGTTAAAGCCATTAATGTCAGAACCTAAGAATTCGATTAAATCTTTGACATAGAGAATTCCGACGATTTGGTCGAGGTTTTCTTCAAACACAGGAATACGCGAACGCCCCGACTCAAGGACAAATGAGCGGATGGAATCAAGGTCGTCAGTCAGTTCAATACCAACAATATCCGTTCGCGGTGTCATGATTTCACCGACATCGGTCGAACCCAAGTCAACCACATTTTCTAACATCTCTGCTGCTTCAGCAGGCAAACCGCCTTCGCGCTGAGAATGTTCAATTGACCGTAGCAATTGTTCTTCAACTTCACTTTCTTGGCTTGGTGCTTTTAAGTTAGCGCCCGTTAAACGCCTCACAATCTCTTGGACGACATTAATGACACCACTCAAGATGAGTCCAATCAGCGAAACGCAGCGGATTAAGAGCCAACCACTTTGAACAGTTTCGAAAGGAACGGATACAGCAATTGCGCCAGCAATCATCGAAGAACAGAGCCAATACACCAATCCAGCAATTGCAAATGACATGATGGCTGCTATATCACTGCTTGCACGTGTCAAAATTTCCATCAGACAAGCTACAGAAGTGAGGAACAAAAGCACTCTAAAGAGTGCAATGGATTGAATCACGTGCTCAAAATGCGTTGCGATCCAGATTCCCCGTGTAGGAGATCCCTTCAGTTCAAACTCATGTTGCAACGCAAACTTGTTCAGTTGCGTCATGGCACGTTCTATAGTTGAAAGCCAAGCGCCAATAAGCACGCACGCAGCAAACATCGCCCACATGATTGTTAACATGACTTGCTCCAAACTGGTCCAACACCAATTGCTTGTAGGATGCGATCTTCTTCTTTGTGTATTTTTTCGTGTTCTACTGTTGAGTGGTCATCAAAACCAGTGCAATGAAGAATCCCGTGTACAACGTAGAGCAACAACTCATGATTCACTGAGTGACTGCGTTCTGATGCCTGCCGCTTGGCTTCATCAACACAAACAGCGATGTCTACTGAGAGTTGTTCACCTTCAGCAGAATGTTGAAACGTTAACACATCAGTCGTACCTTCGACATTTGAGTGTTCAACGTGCATCGCAGACATCACTTTATCAGTGATGACGCGAATTGCGATGGTTGCATTGATTAACGCTAACTCATCTAACACTTTCTCAGTGCAATTGACAAGCCATGACGCATCAACATCATTTACCCCGTCATCTACCATGAGGTCAACTCGCTTTATCGGGCTCGGTTCAGGAGGTTCCGAGTCTTGAGACTCTGAGTTTCCTTCTTGACATGAAAAACTATTGTTCATTAATGTTCTCTTCCAACGAGATAGGATACAGCCAAATCGGCAGAAATCCAATATCGATTACGGATTTGCGGTTACCGGAACAAGCGAGGGCTTACAACGTGCTTCAAATTCGCTTCTGTACTTATTCACAATCGTACGAACAGCCCAGTTGTTGCCATCAGAAAGACCGCAAATCGTCGTCCCGGGCATGATGCCCATTGAGCCCGCAACTTCGAGCAACTGATCGAGGTCTTTTAAATGTCCTTCGCCCGATTCAATGCGGACAAGAAGTTTATAAATCCAATCCGCGCCTTCGCGGCAGGGCGTGCATTGACCACAGGATTCATTTTTAAAGAAACGGGCGATGTTGCGTGCAACCGCGATCATGTCTGTTTTCTCATCAAACACTGTCGGGCACGCTGTGCCAAGCCCCATGACATCATACTTGCGTCCAATATCAAAATCCATTTCGGCATCAAACTGGTCTGGACCAAGGATACCCATGCTCACACCACCTGCAATTGCGCCTTTAAATGCTCTCCCGTCTTTCATACCGCCAGCATAATTGTCAACAAGGTCACGGAGCGTGATGCCAAGTGGAACTTCAAACACATCTGGGTTGTTCACATGACCAGAAACTCCCATGAGTTTCATGCCATAACTTGCTGCACCACCAATTGATGACTCGCAACCGAAAGATTGCCACCATTCAACTCCATGTTCAAGAATGAGTGGAACTGCAGCGAGTGTTTCGACATTGTTGATGATTGTTGGTCTTCCAAACAGACCGCTGACTGCAGGGAACGGTGGTTTGATTCTCGGCCATCCGCGTTTGCCTTCGACGGCCTCAAGAAGTGCTGTTTCTTCACCGCAAATGTATGCACCCGCACCTCGATGAAGCGTGCATTCAACTGCAAAATCTGAAGCGCCATTCATTAAGCCCTGTTTGCCAAAGATGCCATTTGCATACGCTTCATTGATTGCGTCTTGCATGACTTTTGCTTGCTCTGCCCATTCACCGCGAATGAAGAAAAACGCAGCGTCAAGTTTGCACGCGTAGCACGCAATGGCGATGCCTTCGATGACCGAGTGCGGATCAAAGTCGACGAGAAGGCGGTCCTTAAATGTTCCCGGTTCTGCTTCATCACAGTTAATGCAAAGGTATCGTGGTTTACCATCTGCTTCTGGTAAGAATGACCACTTCATGCCGCACGGGAATCCTGCACCACCGCGGCCTCTTAACTCTGCATCTTTGATTGTTGAAACGATGTCTGCGGGTTGCATCAGAAGTGCTTTCTTAAGCATTTCATAACCACCGCGCTCAACATACTCTGCATATGAAACGAGTTTTCTGTCTTCCCGCTTAGCCGGAATGTTTCTCATGAGATATTGCTTATCCATTGGATGTGTCCTTCTCATGGATGACCATTTCATCGATTGTTGTACGGCGAAGTGTGATGTTTCCATCATGTTTTTCTTCAGTCGTTCTGTTTACTTCTGTAGTGCGAACATCTGAACGAACCGCTGAAACGATGTGTCCAACAAATTCACCTAAACAGCGCATGAGTGGTTTGTCATTCTTCACAGCCATCATCCGTTGTTTTTACACTCCGCAACAAGTTCGTCAACTTCTGAGATTGAGAGATTGTTGAATTGCTTACCGTTCACAAGTGCACATGGAGCATTGTCACACGAACCAAGGCATTCCATTCCCAAGAGTGAGAACATGCCATCTTCAGTTGTTTCATGCACGTCGATGCCCAGTTTGTTTTTCAGGTGGTCCATGAGGGCCTGGTGCCCACACACTTCACACGCAATCGATTGGCAAACACCAATGACATACTTGCCCATTGGTTCGCTGTGGTAGTCCTCGTAAAACGAAACGACATCTGCAACTTGCGCTGCTGTGATGCCAAGGACTTCGCCAATCTCAATCATTGCCTGCCATGGAATGTAACCATATGTATGTTGCACTTCGTGCAATGTGGTCATGAGCGCGCCTTGACCAGTTGCATACCGTGGCATGATTTTATTTTTAATTTTCTCAAGCAACGCACTTGTGAGATAGGGTTCATCTCGTTGTTCAATAGTCAGTTGAGCAGATTGTTTTGCCTTCCAAGCCATGCGTATTCCTTACCTGTCAAGCTCCGCTGCAATAATGTTTAGTGAACCAAGTACTGCAACGAGATCTGCGAGTTGATGCCCTTCAAACATTTTTGCAAATGTTTGGAAGTTGATAAACGAGCAAGGTCTTGTCGCGCATCGCCATGCACATGGACCACCGTCCGCAACAACGAAGTAGCCGTACTCACCATTTGGTCCTTCAATTGCACTGTACACTTCGCCGACTGGAGATGTCCATCCTCGGTTAGGCATGACGAGTTCAAACTGTTGAATCGTGCCTTGAATCGAGTTGTATACCTGTTCCTTAGGCGGCATTTGAATGCCTGAACTTGGCAGTGCGTCGACCGATCCGCTAGG
Source organism: Phycisphaerales bacterium (assembly GCA_022447165.1). Classification (GTDB taxonomy): domain Bacteria; phylum Planctomycetota; class Phycisphaerae; order Phycisphaerales; family SM1A02. The sequence continues at coordinate 5,085 of JAKVBR010000028.1, forward strand.
GATGTTGTAAATAAGTTGCCTGATGATGTCGCAAGATTGTTTGATTTCTTCTAATCGAACGTGGTATCGAGCAAGGCAGTCTCCGCTTGTCGCAATCGGAATCTGGAATTCAACTGGTTTTGCGCCTTGTCCATCCCAGTTATCTGCGAAGCAAAGATATGGCTCGGCCTTGCGAATGTCTCGCTTGACACCAGAGGCGCGTGCAAGTGGGCCAGTGAGTGACCATGCGGTTGCCTCTTCTTCAGAGATAATGCCAACACCTTCAACACGGTCGATGAAGATGCGGTTTGTGTTGAGCAGTGTTTCGATGTCACCAATTGCTTTTGGCATTCGCTTGTCGGTGAAATTCGTCACCATTTCGATGAATGTCTTTTCACAAGGCAAATCGTTTTTCAGTCCGCCAACACGGGTGTAATCGGGATGGAACCGTTGGCCAGCAATGAAATCCATAATGTCATAGATGTGTTCACGTTCGTTGAACCCATACAAGAAGCCCGTAAATGCACCGAGGTCAAGTGCAGCAGCACCAACGCAAAGAAGGTGATTCTGAATTCGACCAAGTTCGCCAAGAATTGTGCGAATGACTTTACATCGAGGTGTTAAATCAATATCAAGCAACGATTCAACCGCATGGTGCCATGCGATGTTGTTGACAATTGGACCAACGTAATCCATTCGGCTCGTTGTGCATACATACTGGTTGAAGTTGTGATGTTCACCGAGTTTCTCAAATCCGCTGTGGAGGTAACCAATGTGTGGTGTTGCGCGGACAATTCGTTCGCCGTCAAGTTCAAGCACAAGCCGAAGCGTTGTATGCGTCGCGGGGTGCTGAGGACCAAAGTTGAGGATCCATCGGTCAGCAACTTCTGCGCGACCTTGCAACTCGTCAAGCGTCTCGATACTGAGGTCGTAAGTTTCTTCTAATGGTGATAGCGTATATGGCATAGCTAGAGGGGCATTATAGTGGGGCAATCTACTACATAATCCCAATCAAACACGGAAAATAGCGCCCATCTTCTTGCCCATCAACACGCTCGCGCCAATCAGCGTCACCCCTAGCAGTGCCATACCCCAAACGCCCATCGCACTTGCGATGTATGGACCATCGCCAAGACGCTCAAAGAGCGTGTAAATTGCTTTCGTCATTGGATAGTGCGACTCGCGCTGAGCAAGAATGAGTGAATCAGAAACCTCAAGCATTGCAAAACTAAATGCAAGCAGGCCGCCTGCGATGAGATTTGCCATGATGAGCGGAACGATAATAGTACGGACTGCGGTGACGCGGTTCGCTCCTAAGTTCATTGCCGCCTCTTCAAGTTCACCGCTTGTCTGTTCAAGCCCAGCGACCGTAGAACGGACGATGTAAGGGAGCCGCCGAACACCATATGCGATGACCAAAAGTAACATCGGGTTTGGGTTCGCGCCAAGCACATTGACCCAGCCCTCAAGTGGGTCTCCCTCGCCAAAGGGCCACCTGAGTGACATTGCGACATAACCAAATGCCATCACTAGTCCTGGCACAGCAAGAGGAAGCATCGACAATGCATCAAGCAAACTTCTACCGCGAATCTTTGTTCGTACGACAATGTATCCAATCAGAATGCCAATGACTAAATCAAGCATGACTGCCAAACTTGAGTAGAGCAAGCTGTTCTGAATTGAACCAACCGCAAGTTGGTGACTCAGCGCACCTTCAAAGTGGTTGAGGGTGAATCTTGCTGGCAATACCGTTTGGTACCAAGAGCCCTCTGCAGCAAGAGCAGTAAACACCACAGAAACATGTGGAAGAACTGCGAGTCCAACCACGATTGCAAATGCTGATGCTGCAAAGAGTCCTTTGAGTGGTGATAATTTTTGAACCGACGCTTGCACCGATGCTTTTGAGTACATGGCGTACGCTTTGCCACCAAACACCATTTTGCCAAGCAAGTAAAAGAGCACCGCTGCAATGAGCATGACTGCGGTTAATGCGTAGGGCTGTTTTGAAGTGTTCATCTCCTTGATGCCATTAAAAATCTGGACAGGAGTGACGTTTTGGTAGTCAAACATAAGCGGCGTACCAAGTTCAGTAAATGACCAGATAAACACAATGGTTGCGCCTGCAAACAGACCAGGTCGGATCAATGGAAGCACAATTTGTCTAAAGCGTTGCCACGGTGTTGCGCCTAAGTTTTCGGCTGCTTCTTCAAGTGCGGGATCTAAGTTTGCAAGCGAAGCGGTCGCATTGAGATACAGAATTGGATAGAGGTGTAGCGCTTCAATGAGCACAATTGCCCAGAAACCACCGTTCCCAATAAAGTCGTATCCCTTTTCTAGAAACCCGATGTCAACAAGGAGTGTATTGATTGAACCATATGTCCCAAGCAAATGGTGCAAGCCAATCGCGCCAACGAATGGGGGGAGAATGAGTGGGATGAGAATCAACGCTGAAAATACGCCTTTAAGGGGGAAGTCATACTTTGCTGCTAGCGTTGCGAGGGGCAATGAGATGATGAAGCAGACAAGTGTTGTAAAGGTGGCGATTCCAAGTGCATTGAAGAACCCGTCTCGCAGCACCGGATTCTTGAACACCTCTAATACGTGAAAGAGGGTAAAACCGCCATTACTGCTTTCAAAACCGCCTTGGACGGTAAGCCAGATGGGATAAATCAGAAATGCACCAAAGAACAGAAACAAGCCAGCCATGATGAATTTTGAAGGCAGTTGCCGTCTTCGCATTTGAGCAGTGTACACACGTTACCCCTGTATAGGGTCTGTCCCCGGACCTGGTACAGGGTCTGGTCCCGGACCAGACCCTCAGTTAAAGTTGTTTATCCCCAGTTTGCAATCACGATGAGCAAATCTTCAACATCAACAACACCGTTCCCGTCGATATCTGCAACGCAGCCACTACAAGGTCCCCACTCACTAATCACGATAAGCAAGTCCTCTACGCCAACAATACCGTCACCATCTAAATCGCCAATGATTCCGTCTACTTCTGGGAAGAGCCACGATGTTGAAAAGACTCGAGAGCCTGAGAAACTGTCAACGCGCTTCACTTCGAGCACATATGCTCCCGGGCTCAAGTTCTCAATATAGAGGTGTTCGACATTGTCAACATCACTCTCGCTCACAACATTACCACCACTAAACATGTTCAGTCCGCCATTACCCACTAGCGACTGCAATGCGTTGCCTTCGATTGTCCACAATTCCATATCAATGTTATAGATGGTGTAGTTTGAAAAAGCCGAGTTTGGTTTTTGGTGCCACGTTGTAAGCAGTGAAACTGACTCTGCGAGTTGAGGCACCTCAAATCGAATGTACCGACTTTGGTTTGCACTGATTGCTGCCGTTTCCCACGCTGCACTAGGTGCGACCTCAGCATTTTGCCACTGCGTAGATGAAGCGTGTTGCCCACCAGTCATGATTCGGTAAATGTTGTCAACATTGACCGTACCAACTCCAACCACTTCATCTATTGGTTGTGATGTTTTGCCACGGTTAGTACCAGATGTCACAGGGTTGTTCGTCCAGCTAGCAAGGTGGTTTCCACTACCAAGAAGTACCGCCTTAGTAGTCTCTGAAAGTGTGGCAAGGTAATTATTTTTTGTGTTTGGATGCGTGTCACGAATCTCTGTTAGCAGAGTGCACGCTGCTGAGACAATCCCCGTTGCATTACTTGTTGTGTTCTGATTTGCGACAATGAGTGGTACTTGTCTACCCGCGCCTGCATAGCCAGAGGGAACAGGATCATATGCATGTGCGCCATTTTGTTTGCCAACACTCACGCTATTGTATCCATAACTCATCAGTGGGTTCGCATCTGCTTTATTGGCGACTCCATTAACAAAAAGTGTGTTGTGCGTGTCAACACTCCAGTCTCCACGTGCAAGACACTGCGTGTCGTTTGGAATGCTTCCAAATGTTCCTATCCAACTGTTGTTAAATATTTTTACACCACTTGGCGGGGTAGATGGATTGCTTCCTGTTCCTGTTCTTAGGAAATCGTTGAGTACAAATCCTTCAGCGTCATAAACATAGACCGTTGGAATGTCGGGGGCTATGCCAACGGCACTACTTCCATAGATTCTTTTACCAACTTGTGTCGCGTGATTCAGAATACCAGAAGCACCACTTCTCAAGATAAATGTTGTATTGACAAATGCACTGTCACTTTCGTCTGGCGCGTAGTCACCGCTTGAGTTTGCTGCTTCAATTTGCGCAACTGGAACACCTGCGCCTGTTGGCTCGTTGCCAACACCAACGCGTTCAATCAGCGCATGAAGACCGTGGTCACTTGCGACATCTGCATAAAGCGAACTGCAAGTCATACCACTAGCCATTCCTATAGATAGTGCAAACAAAAGAGATGTCTTCGTCTTCAACTTCATCTTCCTACCGTAGAGCGTACTGCTCACGCCTTGCAAAAGCAACGTCCAATAAACGATTATGTGCCCCTCGCCCGAATAACCGGAATATTACTGATGTAATGATTGCTCAACGTGCTTAAGCAAAGCCCGCTCTTTTGACACATCACGAGCAATTGGTGTCCAAAATGATTCTGGAATCTGTTCCCAAGTGTCGTCCGAAGGAAGCGTTTTTGACACAGTTGCTCCTCTAAATGAAGAAGTACTTACCTGCTTTCCTTGCGTGTAGTGCCGATCGACAAAAACCCAAACTCTAAGTTCTACTGGCCCTTCGTACGTTGTCAAATCAATCGATGAGGGCGCTAGTAGGTCGGGGCCACTGAGTTGAGCACTGATGTCGTTTTCACTTGCTTGCGTCGTTACAGGAACAAACTCAAACCGTGCGGTCCGTCTTTGGAGGGCAAGTGTATTCTCAAGTGATTGCCTTGGGTTTGAGCCCTTTGGTTTCCACGGCTCAAGGATTGAACCACCAATCAGCGGTTTCGTCGAAATTGTCCCTGAACGGCGATCCAAAAAGACTGGTTGAAACCCCTCATCTTTTGCAGATTGAATCGCTGCATCGAACGCTGAAGCATACGATTGAGACGTCAAAACGACCATATCAGGCCCTTTTGCGGTTGAACAACTCGCAATCATGGTAAAGAGGGTAAATAGGAACAATCGCATCGGCGTTAGCATACCGATAACCTATGCAAAGTGACCCATGAGAGGAGATTTTCCTTCCATTTCGACCGATAGGGAAGTATCTTTTAAATGCTCTGGAAGGCAACTGTTTGTTTTATCAGAGCGTACATATTTGTTGATCCTTTCATGAAACTCAAGATTTGTACATCCCTAGCCATTGGTCTCCTTACTTGCGCAGCAAGTGCGCAGATAAAGCCCAATAATAGGGGTGGTCATCCCGTACTCCCAATCTCTAGCGGGCAGACGCAAATCCAAACAACTGAAGCTGATTTTTATCACCCTGGTTCGCAACCAGACCCAACTGGCTACGACTATCTTGTAGTCAGTCGCTTCAACTGTATCAATTGTCACAACTTTGATAACGATGACAATCCTGAACAAATCGTTCCACCGTACAACAACTGGAAAGGCAGCATGATGGCGCAATCTGCGAGGGACCCCGTATTCCACGCAGCACTCACCATTGCAAACCAAGATTCAAAAGATGCTGGAGTCACGTGTATTCGATGTCACATGCCCGGTGGTTTTGTCAATGCACGGCACATGCCCTCAGACGGTTCAGCGTTAAACGGTGATGACTTTGATGGCGTGAGTTGCGATGTCTGTCACCGAATGGTTGACCATACATACTCGATTGAAAATCCAATTGAAGATGTCGACATCCTTGCAGATCTTGCAGACAATGGTGATTTGCCAACGCAACTTGGCAATGGCAGTTACATCATTGACCCAACTGCGTCGAGACGCGGTCCGCTCGATGATGTTATGACAAACATGCATGGTGTTGACATTCTTGTTTCACCCTATCACTCTGAGGCAGCATTTTGTGGTTCATGTCACGATGTGTCTAACCCAGCACTTTCAAAACAAGCAGATGGAACGTATTTACCAAACGCAATGGATGCACCGCACCCAACGATGAATAAGTACGACATGATGCCAGAACAACGAACGTACAGCGAATGGCTAAACAGTTCGTTTGCAACTGAAGAGGGCGTCGCATTTCCAGATGGTCGATTTACTGATAACAATGGTGGTGCAACCGTTGGCAGTTGCCAAGATTGTCACATGCCGAAAACAGATGGCGGCATTTGCGTTTTCTGGGAACTTGAAGATGTCGGCACGAGAGAAAATACAGCAGAACATAGTTTCATTGGCTCAAACAGTTGGGTACTCGGCGCAGTGCATAACTTGTATGACCCAACTGAAACTGGATTGAGTGATGAAGTCATTGCGCTTCACTCACAACGAACTGAACTCATGATGCAAAAAGCTACAGACATGGATTTAAGTGTCAACGGAAGTTCACTGAATGTACGCATCACAAACTGGTCTGGGCACAGCGTGCCGACGGGGTATCCAGAAGGTCGCCGCATGTGGCTAAACGTTCGCTTCATCGACGAGATGGGCGAACTCGTTCATGAACACGGGCACTACGATTGGGAAACCGCAGACCTCACAACAAGTGACACGAAGGTGTATGAAACAAAAGTTGGCATGAGTAGCGAGATGGCGAAAATGACTGGTCTTGAAGAAGGTCCTTCGTTCCACTTAGTCCTCAACAATGTTGTTGTTTCTGACAACCGCATTCCACCGCTTGGATTTACAAACGAAGCATTCAGTGCAATTGGTGCTGGCCCAGTTGACTATTCATATGAAGACGGTCAACACTGGGATGACACGACGTTCACCGTGCCAGTTGATGCTGTCCAAGCAGTTGTCACGCTCTATCACCAAACATCAAGTAAGGAATACATGGAGTTCCTTCGTGATGCGAATGTCACTGATAACAAGGGCGAAATTGCATACGAACAATGGGAACTCCTTGGTAAAAGCGCGCCAATCGTTATGGATAGTTCGATGATTGACTTGGATGACACTGGAACGCCTGGCGATGTCAATGGTGACGGGGTGATAAACGTCTCTGACATCCTCATCATCATCAGCGAATGGGGTCCTTGTTCAGGATGCCCTGCAGATGTCAATCAAGACGGCAGCGTTAACGTCACTGATTTGCTCCTCGCCATCGCCAACTGGGGTTGATGCACAATTTTAGAGGGTCTGGTCCTGTACCAGACCCTGTATCAGGTCCGGGACCAGGTCCCGGACCAGACCCTAATTATTAGACCCTAGTTATTGGTACAATATCCAATCCGATGGCGTGGAACGGAAGACATTTCTTATCAATCGACGATCTCGACAAAAGCGACCTGCTTGCACTCTTAAAGCGTGCTTCAGCGTTTCTTGACATTGGTGATGAATATGCCCAAGACGCACCCCTAAATGAAAAAATCGTCGCAAATCTCTTTCTTGAGAGCTCAACGCGAACTCGGTGCAGTTTCGCAATCGCAACTAAACGCCTCGGTGGCGACACCATCGACTTGCTAGGATCAACATCAAGTGCGTCAAAAGGTGAATCACTGGTCGACACCGCACTCAATTTAGAAGCGATGGGCGTTAGCGGCATCGTCATCCGGTGTAGCGAAGACTGTGGCCCCAAACAAGTCGCCGGAGAAGTCGCCGTTCCAGTCGTCAACGCTGGC
>JAKVBR010000029.1 GCA_022447165.1 Phycisphaerales bacterium
TGACGTCTTGCTCTGAACATGTTGCAAATGCATCGTCAGCATCATCATCATGAGCCATCAGAAGTAGCACAGACCTTGACTGCCCAATGTCACATGCTGCGAGCGTTGTAAACGAACCACTCACAGGCCCCGCAACAATGGGGCTATCTACGGCAATGCATTCCGAAGCATGTTTCATCAACGCGATAAGTTGCTCACTCATTTGGATTCCCCCTCAATGAATGGCAACATCGCATCAATCGTTGTAGCACCTACTCCCGTTACATTCAATAAATCATGAACGGTGTCTATTTGGCTACTTTTGCGATAAGTCATGATCTTGTGGGCAGTCTTTACGCCAACCCTAGGAAGCAATAGAAGGTGTGAAAACGGCGAATCATTGAGTTGAATCTTAACTCGCTCAATACCATCCTCAATGACAACCGGCTGAACGAGCGAGTTTAGTTTTAGAATTGATGGAAGCATAAGGCAATAAAAAAACAACGCTTTAACATTTATGCCCCTTGCTCTTCCGTTCGTTTTGGAAGCTCCAACGCACCAAGCGGTTTCTTCAAGCGTTTTCGCATCTTTACGAGTTTGTTCATGACCGCCCTCGGCTTCCCCTTCTCGGTTAGGAAACCAGAACTTGTAATGTCCATATCTTGGTGGTCGAATAAATCTGCCCATATCACCGAGTTAACAAAGGGTTTACTGAGGGCGATTGCAAACATGTGCTCTGCCCATTTTTCTTGGATGCGCTCGTTCCAGCCCGTTTTCCACCATCCGTCGCTCTTAGATATTGTCTCAGATGGCGCACCTAATCGAGAGATAATCACTGGAATTTCTGCGTGTAGAAATTCGTCAAGTTTAGATGACAACAACATCAAGTCGCGCACTCGCCTCCCGCTGTCTTTGCCAACAAGCAATTGAACGCCAACAGCGTCGAGCCGTACGCCTTCTTGTGCCAATCGAGTCAAAAGCACCGATGTGTTGCACGCATTTGCTTCTGTTGTCACGAACTCTGAGAATGGGTGAGCAATCTCAATCATCACCTTCGCATCACGACGCTTTTGCCGGACGACAAGTGCTGCAGTTCGTATGAGGTCGACCATGTGATTGAGGTTTAGCGAGACATTCGCGTTCAGGTTAATCCCTGAGACGACATTCCAGAATGAAATCGCTCCGCCATACCGCGTGACCACTTGTTCTAAGTGGTTGTAACACATGTCACGCATCGTTGGAAAATCGTGAGATTGGTCTCGCACCCAAGATGGGATTGCATCTTTGGTTGCAAAATCAATGAGGGGTCCCGCGAGCGCATGCTTTCCACTTTGTTGAATCCACTTCACCCACTGGTCCACTTGTTCCCATTGATAATTTCCTTGCGATGGCTCTAATTCAGACCACCTCATCGGAAGTGAAACAATATCTACGTTGTTTGTTAAAAAGTTACGGAGGGGTTCATCAAATCGACTTGGATTGACCGCCACTCCAAATGCCGAAGAGGATGCTGGCTTTTTGGCATACCGTTTGTGAAGCAGCAACTGCGCATGGGCAAGTGCAAGCCGCTCAGTTGCACTGATTGCTTGTTCAAGTGCTTGGCGTGCGAGCATCGTCGCTTCTTCATCACTTTGAGCGACAAGGGAATCGGTAAATACGATCCGTGACTCTTCCCATTTTTGTACTGCCGGATGGTCGTCTGACAAGTAAAACAAACTCCAGTTCTCACACATATCGAGAAAGAGTTTGATTCGGTGCCGAACCAGTTCTTGAACGAGCATGTACGGCTCTTCTCTTGGTGGAAGGATGCCAGTTTGAAGCATGAGACGCCCCGATTTACCAGCATCAAACAAAAGCGAAAGTGCGACATTGTTTTCAGATGAGGTCTTCACCTCAATCAGGTTTTCACTGAGTGAAATGGAGCCGGGGACTACCTGATTGTCGCGGGCAAGCAAGTGAGCATTGACGAGTTCACCATCAATCAAATCACTGCTACTGAGTTTGAATCGCAAAGATGCCATGAGACGTATTGTAAAGACCATGGAGACCCCAGAGGGCGTTTTGGAAACTATAATACGACCTATGACTACATCATCAAAAGCCGTATACGAAACGTCCCTCCCATTCTCCGAACGACGCCAAGGTAAAGTCCGAGATATTTACCAAATCCCAAGCAATGATGGCACGCCAGGGAAGGTACTCATTATTGCAAGCGACCGAATCAGTGCATTTGACGTCGTGATGCCCACACCAATTGCAGGCAAAGGCGTCGAACTCACAACAATCAGCACAAAGTGGTTTGATTTTGTCAGAGACCTAGACATCGTTGGTGATCACCTCATCGCGACAACCCCTGACGCAATCGAAGGGCTCAATGATGATGAAAAGTCACAATGCGAAGGTCGCATGATGCTTGGCAGAGCATGCCAAGTCATTCCAATCGAATGCGTCGTCCGCGGTTACCTCGCTGGTAGCGGCTGGAAGGAATACCAAAGAGAAGGCACCGTGTGCGGCATTGCACTCCCTGAGGGTTTGCAACTCTCAAGCAAACTGCCTGAGCCAATTTTTACGCCCGCAACAAAAGAAGACGAAGGCCACGACGAAAACGTTGACTTCGAGACAGCATGCAACATCGCTGGCACAGAAGTCATGGAACGACTCCGTGACGTCTCACTCAAAATCTACACTGAAGCAGCGGCATATGCCAAGGAACGCGGCATCATCCTTGCGGACACGAAATTCGAATTCGGCTACGCTCTTGACGCAGACGGCAATCCAACTGATGAGATTCTCCTCATCGACGAAGTGCTCACACCAGACAGCTCACGGTTCTGGCCACTCGACGACTATGAAGTCGGTCGCGAACAAGACAGTTTTGACAAACAGTATGTCCGCAACTGGCTAGAAGAAGTCGTCTCAAGAGGCGACTGGGACAAAACGCCTCCAGGACCTGAAGTCCCAAACGAAATCGTCACAAACACGCTTTCTAAATACCAAGAAGCAGCCGCACGCCTATTTGATTAACCCCCCCGGAAGTTAGTTAGATAGTGTTAAGGAAAGTTACTTAACAACTCCAAAACCGTTGATGAAGCGTCAGCGGGTTTTTTTATTGCAGGTTTTTTGTGGCTATATTAGCTAGGCGCGTTCTGCTGCTTGAACTGTATTTCTCAGAAGCATTGCAACCGTCATGGGACCGACGCCACCTGGGACGGGCGAGATGTAACTCGCTTTTTCTTTCACAGCGTCAAAGTCAACATCGCCCACAGTGATTTTTTTGCCTTCACCATTTTCAATGCGATTGATACCAACATCGATGACAATCGTGCCTTCACTGATGTCATCGGCGCCAATGAGATTCGGAACCCCAGCAGCCGACACAACAATGTCCGCATGACGCGTTAAATTCGGTCTGTCTTTTGTATGGTGATTTGTCGATATGACTGTTGCTTCTGCTTGCATGAGCAATACCGCAACTGGCTTGCCGACGATTCGGCTCGCTCCAACACAAACAACATTTGCGCCCTCAAGTTTCACCCCAGTTGACTCTATGAGTTCCATCACCGCTAAAGCAGTGCAAGGCACTAAACTTCTTCGGCCAAACACAACATTTCCAATGTTCGCTGGATTCACGCCTTCTACGTCTTTGTTCACTGCAATCGCTGATTGAATTGTTTCCGCGTTCATCTGTGATGGCAGTGGCATATGCACCATAATTCCTGTGACTGCATCCTCAGTGTTTAACTGAGCGATGAGATCAAGGACATCCGCTTCACGTGTATCACCATTCAGTTCATGCAAGCAGTACGTCATGCCGACCTTTTCGCATGCTCTGGCCTGATTTTTCGCATAGAGAAGCGCGCCCTGGTCACCACCGACTAAAATCGCGTCAAGCCGAACTTGATGATTTGAACCCTTCAACGCTTCAACATCAGCCCTAACCTGATCACGCACTTTCGATGCGAGCGCCTTGCCGTCAATAACAATTCCCTCTGCCATGTGTGGGCAGGATAACAGCGATACAATACCTACATGAGCACCGAACTCCCCTTCTTAGCATTATCTGTTGGAAACACGACAACCCACATCGCCTCAATCAAGGGCGATGCGCTGAGCGATGTCACTTCAACACCCTCAACCGACCTCACACAAATCATTGAGCGAGCCATCGAAGCGTGGAATGCCATAGGTGATACAGAAGCACAAATCATCATTGCCTCATCAAATGACTCACTCGCATCGGATCTCTCAAAAGCGCTTGCAGACCAAACCTCATCCAAAATTTGGACAATTGGCACCGACTTACCTGTCGCAATTGGGCAACATCTTGACCCTGAAACGATTACAGGGATTGACCGACTACTCAACGCTGCCGCTGCTTGGGACGAATACAAACAAGCGTGCGTCATCGTCGACGCTGGCACATGCGTCACGGTTGACTTCGTCGACGGAGAAGGCACCTTCCATGGCGGAGCAATTGCACCTGGAGCAGCAATGCAACTCAGTTCGATGCATGATGGCACAAATGCCCTTCCAGAGATTTCGTTTGAGAAACCACTAGAAGAAGCATTTGGAAAAAACACTGCTCAAGCGATGCTCCAAGGCGTCTACCACGGCATCAAAGGCATGGTCAGACAGTTAACCGAGCAGTACGCTTCACGCTACGGTGCATACCCAATGGTCATTGCAACTGGGGGTGATGCACCCCTTCTCTTTGAGCACGATGAATTCATTGAGCACATCGAACCAAATCTACTCTTTAAAGGCATCGCTGTTTCGGTCAAACATACGCTTGCTGTAGATGAGAATGAGTAACGCTACCTGGACACTCCTCACACCCCAATCGCAAGGCGCGATTGCCATCATTCAACTTGGCGGCGATGTCACTTATGTGCTTGAAACGCTCACGGGAAGAACCGAGTGGCAACTCAACCGACTCCAACTTAAAAAGATTGAAGGCATCGATGAAGTCATCTGCGTCAAACTTGCTGATGACCTCGCGCAAATCATGCCTCACGGAAGCATGCATGTCATTCGCTTACTTGAAGAGCGGTTGCATGAACTCGGGGTTGAGCACTCAGAGTGCTACGCATTTCCTGAAGCATCTACCGAGTTAGAATCAAAAATGCTTCTTGCACTGAGTAAAGCGGCAAGCCCTCTTGCAGTTGATTTACTGCTTCAACAACCCGCTATCCATGCATCAAGCAAGGAATCAAACACTGACCGTGACGCTGCCCTTAACTTTCTCATAACGCCTCCAACTGTTGTCATGCTCGGCGCGCCAAACACTGGAAAGAGCACGCTCATGAACGCACTGACAAGCGAGGAGACCTCAATTGTGCACGACATGCCAGGCGTGACGCGAGATGCAGTCGGCGCGCGAGTTAATTGCCATGGCCTTGTCATTGACCTTTATGATTTGCCAGGTATTCGCAAATCAGACGATGCCATCGAGCAAAAAGCAATCGCGTTATCAAAACGGCTCATCAATGAAGCGGACCTCATCATTCAAGTGAGAGACGCAGAAAACAGTTGGGTAGGATGCGAATCACCAAGAATCATTACAGTTGGCACCAAAGCAGATGCAGCAGAAGTCCCAGATGCACAATTGCAAGTGAGTGCTCACGAGAACAAAAATGTCCAAGAACTCGCATCACGAATGAGACAAGCGCTCGTTCCTGATGCGTATCTAAACGACAACTCCCCGTGGAACTTTGACGTTTAAAGACCGACTGAAGCGTAACCGCAATCGACGTAGATGACTTGACCTGTGACGCCAGAGGACATTTCGCTCAAGAGCCACGTCGCAGTTCCACCAACATCATCGCCTGTCACATTTCGTTTAAGAGGTGCTTTTTGTTCAACGTGATCGAGAATCGAACTGAATCCGCCAACTGCCATTGATGACAATGTTTTGAGCGGACCACCACTGATTGAATTGACGCGAATGTTTCTGTCACCGAGTTCCATCGCAAGGTACCGAGTTGCGGATTCAAGCGCACTCTTTGCAACACCCATGACGTTATAACCAGGCACTGCTTTTTCTGCGCCGTAGTAACTCATAGAGATAATCGAACCACCATTTGGCATGAGCGGGATCGCTCTATTTGCCATCGCCATCAAGGTGTATGCACTGATGTCGAGTGCTTGGTTGTAGACCTCGCGAGGTGTTGCGGCGAACTTGCCTTCCTTGAGCCAATCTTTGTCTGCAAACGCAATTGAGTGAACGAGGAAGTCGATCTCACCGAGCGATTCAAAGACCTTGTCGAGATCTTCATCAGACGCAGCGTCCATTGAGATGAGCGTCGGGTTTTCAACTCCAAGCGCTTCAATGGCCATTCTTGCTTTTCGCTCCATCTTCTCACCTGGCAAGTGCGTGAAGATGCACTCTCCGCTAGCATTAAGGATTGCCTGAGCGATGAACCAAGCATATGAACGTTCGTTTGCGATTCCGACGACTAAGCCACGTTTACCTTGCATTACTGTCATAGGGTGGCATGATACCTGCTGAATCGATGTCATGTATAATACCCTCCACATGCGCGTGTAGCTCAACGGATAGAGCATCGGTCTTCGGAACCGAGGGTTGGGGGTTCGAATCCCTCCACGCGTGTTTTTTATTGCTGATACGCTGTGCACATGGAAGAACTGACGATAGGCCTTATTCGCGACATCTTCGTAGGGGAAGATGCGACGCAGCGACTTTCGCAAACACTTCAACAAGTCAAAGACCGTGGATGCCAACTCGCAGTGTTGCCAGAGATTGCGTGCAATCCATGGTCACCTGCAACTAAGAGAATGCTAGATGATGACGCCGAAGTCATTGGCGGACCTCGAACAACGATGCAGGCAAATGCAACAAAAGAAGTTGGGATCGGACTCATCGGCGCTGCCATTTTGGAGGGCGACTCCGCTCGATTCAACACCTGTCTTTTCTGGAATGAAGAAGGCGAACTGATAGGAACGTATCAAAAACACCATGTTCCTGAAGAAGTCGGATTCTGGGAAACAAGTCACTACGACCACGGCGTCGAGGGCTTCAAGGTGTTTCCGTTTCACGGATTCAATATTGGCATCCAGATTTGTTCAGATATGAATAGACCACAGGGCTCGCACATCCTTGCAGCACTCGGCGCAGATGTCATCGTGGGACCTCGTTCCACTGAACGTGCGACGTATGAAAAATGGCGACCCGTATGGATTGCAAATGCGCTCACGACGGGCTGCTATGTCGCTTCAGTCAACAGACCGTATGAAGAGCAAGGCGTTCTCATTGGGGGCAACTCCATTGCTGTAGACCCAAACGGCAAAGTAATCACTGAAGCAGATGATGCAATAACGACCTTCACCATTCGTAGAAGTACGATAGAAAAGGCGAGAGTCGATTACCCAGGATATTTACCATGCAGAGCAGCACTTTATGCCGATGCATGGAGTAACTTGAAGGATTAACCATGAATAACCAGTCACTACAAACAATCGAACGTGAACTCACAGCACTTAAGAAAAGTATTTGGCGATGGCGGCTGATGACACTTGCCCTCATCTCAACTGGCGTGCTTGTTGCTGCGACTGCTGTAGGCCCAACAGTCTTTGACCACATCATCGTCAACCGCATCGATGTCATTGGCTCAGGCAACACGCCGGTTGCTTCCCTTGGTCAAACGGCGAGTGGTGGCCGGCTTGACTTGTACAACCACGATGGCACGAACCTGCTTCGCCTTGCAAGTACGCAATCAGGCGGCGATGTCGCGCTCTGGGATGCGAACGGTACAAACATCGCAGGCATTTGGTCTGATGCTGATGGTGGGTCATTTTCACTTTGGAATGCACAAGGCGAAGAGCGGTCCCAGTTTTCAAGTGGCGCGCTCACGCTAAGCGGCAAACACGCATCGCTCCACATCAACAATGAACACGGCCACCCAGTGGCTGTCGTTGCAAGTGACCCAGAGGGTCATGGCAGATTCCAAATCGCAGATGCAAAGGGGCAAGTTGTTTCGGAGATGCGACTTATTCCTGGTTTTGGTGGCGGCATACTCATCAACGCGCCAAATGGCAATCAGATGGTTGCACTCGCAGCAACTGACCAAGGCGGGCGACTCAACATTCTTAACAAGAACGGCGTTCCTGTTTTTATCGCTTCGGCAAAAGCAAATCAGGGTGGTGCGATGAGCATCAACAATGAACGAGGCATCCCCGTGATGATGTCACTGACAACGGATAGCCAAGACGGGCTTATCGAACTCTACGATGGCAATGGTAAAGGGGTACGGCGAATGAGACCCCTAAAGGGCTACGTGCCGTAATCGTCGTCTATTTCCACACCACCGTCATCTAGCTTTCGAGCGATGTTCAACTCAATAAGCGCTGAAAGCGCCGCCAATTGCTCTGCTTGTTTTTTTGATGTCCCCCACTCGGCGGGATAACGAGTTCCCCCAAGTTCAACGCAAATTTCAAAATTCTTGGCGTGGTCAGGACCCTTCTCATCGAGCACTACATACATCGGTGCTCCACCATTGTTTCGCTGGCCATACATTTGAAGAACCGATTTGTAATTCTCTTGATGGGTTGAGTTGGCAGCAGTTTTGATATACGAATCAACTTCTTTGAGGATAAATGTTTTGGCATGCTCGATACCGCCATCAAGGTAGATTGCCCCAATGATGGCTTCATAAGCAGCGCCAACGACTGAATCTGGAATGTGATTGGCAACAGCCATGCCCTTGCCAACCTTGATGATTCGCCCCAAATCAAGCTTTGCTGCGATCTCTGAGCATGTTTTCCTGCTGACGACTGAGGATTTAATCTTGGTCATATCCCCCTCTTCAAACTCAGGATATCGCTCAAAAACTGCCTGACAAACAACAAAACCGAGGACTGCGTCTCCTAAAAACTCTAACCGTTCATTGCTTTCTTGGCGAGAATCAACGGCTGAAGCATGCGATAAGGCCTGCTCAAGGTATTCCTTATTCGTAAAAACGTATCCTGTGATGGATTCAGCGGTGTCTTGCCAATCGGTGTCCATGGACATTCCTCATTGAAAATAGCATTGTAACGCCCTTGCGTGGGCTTTGCGGGTCGTGTAAAATGCTTTGCTCGCATGAAAGCGAAGGAGTAACACCATGGCAGTTCATTATCCAAGACGTACTAGTAAGATCAAACGAGCTCGCTCGATTGGTTTCCGTGCTCGTATGAAAACGAAGAACGGTCGTAAAATCATCTCCAGACAACGCCGTATTGGTCGCAAAATCAGTTAAACCAGTACCATTTTTCGAAACCCCCCAAACTCGCTTCTCAAAGCGAGTTTTTTTATGGCTAGCCCTTCAGTGAGGCCTTTACGGCATTCAGCGTCTCTTCAACTGTCCCACTCGCGTCAATCTCGCTAGACGCACATTCAAGATAAATGGGATGTCGCTCCTCAAGCATCTCCGCATCGCTTTTACGCAACGAGGGACGCTCCCCACCTTTAAGACGTTCAAGGATAACATTAATAGGCGCGGACAAGTACAGAACATGCTCCAGTCCCTTGAGCGCTTCGTTAATGGATGTGACCTGAGACGCTCCCCCACCAAGCGCTATCACGCCGCCTTCTTGAAGCAGACCTAAAACAACTTCCTCTTCTAATGCACGCCACGCATCTTCTCCCTCTTCGTCCCAGATGGACTGCACAGAGGGCTTTTGAGCGAAGTGCAAAATAGCGTCATCACTATCAACAAATGGAAGACCGAGTGCTTCAGCAAGCAGCCGACCAATTGAAGATTTTCCAACACCTCTATAACCAATGAGGACAATCGTATGCATGCGTACATGGTAAACTCGCAAAACATGTCTGCGGACTCAATCACAATTTTAAAAGGAAGCGAAGTGCCCATCGACGGTCTCGCTAAAAAGCAAGTCCTTCTTGTTGGATATGGCAACCAAGGTGCGGCGCATGCAAAAAATATGCGGGAAAGTGGCATTGATGTGACCATTTGCACGCGGCAAACTAATGCCGCGATAGAAGATGGTTTCGAAGTTGCAACAATCGAAAATGCAGGCCTATTCGACCTAATTATTCTTGCGCTGCCAGATGATGTCCAGCCGGCATTTATCACTGAACAGTTACTCCCAAATCTTTCTGAGGGCACAACCGTTGGATTTATTCATGGTTTTACGGTGCATTACAAACTGTGCGAGTTCCCTGAGGGTATCGGCGTTGTAATGGTCGCTCCAAAGGGCCCTGGCAAAACACTACGGGACGCATACAAAGCCGGCAAAGGGATTCCATCTCTCGTTGCGATTCACCAAGACAATTCAACTCGTACTGCACGGGCTATTACCCTTGCATGGGCTGCGGGGCTAGGATCAAACCGCGCTGGCGTCATCGAAACATCATTTAAGGATGAAACCGAGACTGACTTGTTCGGCGAACAGACAATCATTGTCGGTGGCATGCTTGCACTGATGAAGGCGTCCTACGAAACCCTCGTAGACGCGGGGTATCCCAAACACTTGGCATACATCGAATGTTGCCATGAAGTCAAACAAGTTGCGGACTTAGTCTATGACAAAGGGATCGCCCACATGCTTGAAGCCATCAGTGACACTGCTGAACTCGGCGCGTACGCTGCAATTGATGAACTCGACGATGAGACCCTTCGTACAAAACTGCGCAATGTCTTAAAGACCATTCAAGAAGGCACGTTTGCGAGTGACATGATGAACAATAAGATTCGACACTTAAGAGGGGACTTCAAGGAATCAGAGATCGAACAGATTGGCAAAGAAATACGAAGTTTTATGCCAAAAGGCACCGATGGGTGACCCATGGATATTGTTCAAGCCATCATTCTTGGCATCGTTGAAGGTATTACTGAATACCTCCCCATAAGTTCTACTGGACATCTCATTTTGACGCAGTCGCTCATGGGATTGCAAGGCGAAGCAGACAACGCATATGCCATTGTGATTCAGGGCGGTGCGATTCTTGCAGTCCTTGGTCTTTATCGCAAACGGGTTGCATGGATGCTCAGGGGGCTGACTGGGAAAAATCCAGTGGGGCTCAAGATGGCCCTCAACTTGTTTGTTGCGTTTCTCCCAGCAGCAATATTCGGCGTCATGCTCGATGACATGATTGAAGCGTTCTTGTTTAAGCCAGTGCCCGTCATTGCTGCCCTCGCCCTTGGCGGCGTGTTAATGCTTTTTGTATCGCCGTGGCAAAAGAAGACCTACGAAAGTGGCGAGCGATCATACACCGACATCGAATCACTTTCTTGGAAACAAGCCCTCATCATTGGGTTCTTGCAGTGCATCGCAATGTGGCCAGGGACAAGCCGCTCAATGATGACAATTGTTGGCGGAATGGCTGTTGGGCTAAGGCCTAAGCATGCAGCAGAGTTCAGTTTCTTGCTTGGTCTTCCAACCCTTGGCGGCGCAACTGTCTACAAACTCTTCAAATCAAGTGAAGCATTGCAAACGATGGACACAACTGCTGCAATCATCGGTCTCATCTCCGCCTTCATTGCTGCCGCCCTTGCGATTCAGTGGCTTGTGTCATACCTCACCAAGCACGGCTTGACATTGTTCGGTTGGTATCGATTAGGTCTCGCTGCTGTTGTTGGATACGGCCTCTTCAGCGGAATGATTACGCTTTAAGGGAAGAGAGCCCACATGACGGTTTCAGGGACATCCTTTGTTTCAGTAACTGCGTTGCCGGTGACTTTTGAGATTTGCCATTGCCCCGCATTCCCAGTTGCAATCCATGCATCACCATCAACAATCACGGGACCAACAACCGCCTGCCAGTGCCCTTCCATGATCGGCGTTTCGTCTTTCATCAAAATCCACTTCAAGCCGTGAATCTCGCCCCCTGAGCTCGCTACGAAATGAAGGGAGCCCGCCCCAGACATATTGACGATTGTTGGCTTTGGAAAAAGCGTTCCGCCAAGTGCCCATGCGAGCAAGCCAGCCATAACAAAGAAGATGGCTGCTTTAATCAGAAGTGAACGAAATCCGAGTGCGACTTGACCCATATACGTCTGCTATTTTACGCTGAAAGTGCATCATTGAGGGCTTGTTCATCCCAAACCTCAACACCAAGCGCTGTTGCCTTATCAAGTTTTGAGCCCGCTTTTTCGCCTGCAATGAGCAGGTCTGTCTTCTTAGAAACAGAGCCGGTCACAATAGCCCCGCGGCGTTCAAGTTCATGCTTAAGGTCAGACCTGCTCCACTGTTCCAGAGACCCTGTCAGCACGATGACTTTTCCTGCAAAGGACTCATCTTCATCATATGAATCCGTGGTTTCTAGCAATAGCCCTGCGTCAGCAAGTCGTTCAAAGAGCAATTTGCCTTGTGACGAATGTAAAAATGAGTGCAGGGTTTCAGCTGTGATTTGACCGACATCTTTCAATTCCGTCAGTGCTTCAACTGATGCTTCTTGAAGCGCGTAAATGGTGGAATATGATTTCGTAATGGTTTTCGCAGTTGCTCCACCGATCAAACGCACACCGACTGATGCGAGCACTCGGGTAAGCCCTTGCGACTTACTGTTTGCGATCGATTGAATCAATTGTTTCGCCGATTTTTCTGCGAATCCTTCGAGTGGCAGTAAATCGCATTCTTGAAGCGTGTACAAATCCGCAAAGTGCCGAACGAGTTTTGCGTCAATGAGTTGGTCGACTACTTTCTCGCCAAGACCATCAATATCCATCTGGTCACGCTTTGCAAACCATTTCACTTTTTCGCGGAACTGCGC
>JAKVBR010000003.1 GCA_022447165.1 Phycisphaerales bacterium
GATGGGCAAAAATACAACTGAACTGATGTATGGAAGAGAAGCGACACAGCATGTCAAGCAGGTGACTGCAATTGCAATCGATGTAGTTGCTATACCAAGCACAAAGAGCATGCAAAGCAGGCAAAACGCCGAGAACTTATGCCCACTCACACAATTGCTGTAAGCAACAGATGCAGCATCTTTGAATGACATTCTATTGAGATACATTGTTGGCACTACAAAAACCTTGATGAAGAAGTCTAGCAAGATAAAAGCAATGAACATCATAAAGAATGAGCCACCACCAACAATAAGCGCGTTTATTGCAGGTGAACCAAACGTTTCAGATTCAATATCTGGCCACGCAATCATAAATGCAATCACAGTGATGCTAGCAAACAACGCAAATGCAGTTAAACGTATGATTATCGACCAGATGCACAAGCTATTACCTTCTCGTTTAAACTCAGCCCATGGTTCTTTTACGGCGGTCCTATTTTTAACAACACCATCAAGAAACATGAATTTGCCACGACTCGATAACCAAGTAATGAGTATTGCAAGGAAGAGACCTACTGTAAAAATCGCAGATCCTACCAATATGATTGTTTCTAGATGATCGTGTATCCAAGCCTTCATTTCTGGAACGGAGTGCTCGGTATAACTGCTTCCAGAATTCCCACCACCACCACCACCACCGGGGCTTCCGCTGCTGCCACTACCCTCACCGCATCGAGCAAGAAAAGCACAAAATCCGAGTACTAACCATTTCTTAAAATCAAAGGGTTTAAAGAGAATGTGAACCATCTTGTCCCACGCAGGTGAAATAGGTTCAATCGCAGAAATTTTCATGGGTATCTCCTTCCAGAGAATAATCTACTCTTTTAGCGCATCTCGAAATGGTTGTGCATCAATAAATCGAGTGTGATACTCAACCCAGTCAGGATGAGAAGGCAACAAAGTAGCGGGTTTTTCATCCTCCGGATATGGATAATCACTCATGCTGTGATGGGGGAGCGGACCAACAGTTTTTGAATCAACCGTATTCCAGTCGCCATCTTTGACCCAGCCATCACTGAAGAAAATGAAGTCGCGCGTCATGCCTGTCGCAGGCGGCCTAAGCGCTTTAAAGTTCAGAAACATCGCGTCGCCAGCATTCATGATGACATACCGGTCATCAATTGATTCAAGCAATTCATTCACACGACCATACCGAGTGTAATATCCAATCAAGTCTCGCCATGCATCAAAGTGTTGGATGTTGTCATAGTCTGGCACATTTGGCGCATCTTTGTTTTGGCGAGACATTTCGGGATAGCCGAAGTAGTCTAACTCCGCATCAAGTAATTCCACTTCTTGTTTGATGTAAGGGACATCTTCTTGCGTTGCGATTGCAATGCGGTCCCAGTAAATTTCTAAGTTCGTTTTCAATCGGATTCTGATGTCATTCGCATTCAGGACATTCGGTGGCAGTTCAAGCACTATCGTTTTGAGTTTGCCGGCAGGGAATCCACCATTGTCAATAATACTCTTCCATTCGCCTTTTTTGCTGAAGACTTCAACTTCGATTGCTTTCGGAATAGGGTGATTGCCTTGGGCGCTTGCGACATTAATGCTTGTGTCAGTTGGGCGTATCCAGCCACTGGCAACAATATCAATGGGGAGTGTGGTGTCGATATTCTCAAACTCAAGTTCAACAAAGTGTTCTTCAGCAACGCCTTGATATAAACCCTTGGCAAAACCGCCAAGACGATGCCCGTCTCGCTCTAAAAGAGTTGCGGTGACATCGAGTCCGTCATGATTGGTAGCCGCTACGAGGTTATGGATTTCTTCATAAGTGTAGAGTTTGAATGCAGGAGGGGCAGGTGCTACAAACCGCTCATCAACATAGATTTCAGTCCCAACAGGGTGATCGATTGCAATGAGTCTAACTTCATCGATAAAGTGCGTTTCCCAAAGTTGCGCAGTTATTGCGCACTCGTATGTACCGTCAATTGGTCGTAGTTGCTCGCTTGTAACCTTCACCCAGTCTTGCGTAGCAGCGATTGGGGGCACAGTTTGTGCATTGATTTTCAAACCCAGAGGGCTTCGCCAAAGAAGATCTGTGACGAATTCCCATTTGCCATTGACTTTAGTTGCTAGGAATGGACATGAACCTTTTAAGATTTGCTCTTCTGTAAAGAGTTGATTTGGAACAGGTTCAACAACATCTTGCGGCACACCATTTGGCCACACCACACGGATGACATCTGCTTGCCCTGAGCCAAGACCGATATGCGTTAGTGGGCCAGTGACAAGTCGTTTTTGATATTGACCACCACTTTTTACTTCAATAAAGCCGCCAACGCCAATGGCATTGTTTCGCTGACCGCCCTCAAGAATCGCTTCTAGGATAACTTTCTGAAAATTGTTTCCTATGGATTTCTCTTGATGCCAAGCCTCTGAGTTTTCGCCTACGACCAGCAAATCAAGCAATCCATCGAGGTTTGCATCAACGATTTGAACTTGACCTGTAGTTGTTACAAAAACTTCTTGCCCCTGCTTGTCTATGAGTTGAATTGTCTCGCCAACCACAAGCGTCTCAAGCCACCCGTTGTTGTTTGAATCAAACAGGTGCACTCGGGTTCCTTTACCGCCAACCCGTTCAGCCAAAAATGACTCGCCGCCTTGATTGATGCCATGATAAACAACTCCATGTAAGTCAACCCATGCAAGGTCAATCCAACCGTCATTGTTCACGTCTCCTGTTGTCAGAGACTGCATGTGCACATCTTGCAGGAGGGTGGACTCAGGCACAATTCTTCCCGACCGTAAGTTTCTTAGGAGGATGAATTGGTTCGAGTCATCGATTGCGACAACATCAACTGCACCATCCTCGTCAATATCGATGATGTTTGCGTCATGAAGTGCTGGGGTATCAATCTCTTGCCTCGTTACTGAACTGTCGCCGTTGTTTTGCAGAATAAAAGTTGAGTCCGAACTTACGAGCAAATCCAAATCACCATCATGGTCAGCGTCCCATGGAGTGATATTGTTGATTGCAATGCCATCACCTTCTAATAGGGAATGGATAGTCCAGCGAGTCGACTGCTGTTCGTAAAGAATGATGCTTCCATCTTCCGTCCCGATGACGATGTCTTGGAATCGATCATTATTCCAATCGATTGGCGTGAGCACTTTGATAGACGAGCCCACATTGATGAATCCTTCTTCATCCTGAAGGGCATCAATCTCAGTACCTCTTGCGACAACGAGTGAGGAACGGTCTTGCGATTCAACGAGAAGTACAGCATGGTCTACATCTTCAACTACAGACTCAGGTACTAAACTGAATGTTGGAAGTGTTGAAACCGGTACCGTTTGCTCAGGTATTTGGGTATTTATGAAGGAGCGGACTGGGTGTCCGATTGTTCCGGGAGGACCTGCAAGTTCAAGAAGTGAATGTTGCCAAGCCCTTGTGGGTTTAAGTACATTGTCTAGCCCGATGACTTGCCCCTTTGCTGCTCTACCATCACCGTCTTCGATTTTTTGCAAGGCATTTCTATATAAGGTCTTTGCAGTTTCGCCTTGAATATAACCCGAATGTTCCATGCTTTCGAGTGATGTCTTCGCCATACTTAGTTCACCTTCGCCAAGGAGCGCTTTCGTCAACATAAGGCGAGCGACTAAATTCTGCTTTGCACCCATGAGAATCTTCGATGCATCGAGAATCTGTTTGGAATCATTACCGCGATTCAATTCAGCAGACGCCCAGTGAAGTTTGATGTTATTTCCACCATCGAGAATGATTGGCCTGTTGAGTACTTCAGCAGCTTCATTGAACTTGCCTTGAAGGGCTAGCGTTTGGCTCATCAATATAGCAATCTCATGATTGTCTGGCGCTTGAAGAATTGCTTGTTCAAAACTCTGAATTGCGCCATCGAGTCTGTTTTGGCGGATCGCTACGACACCAAGATTAGCGTTAATCGAAGCTTCTTCTGGTAAAAGGACTTGCAGTCTATTGAGGTATTCAATTGCCTTGTCAGCGTGGCCTGAATCAATTGCAGCAAGGGCTAAGTGATGGAGACGCATCGCGTCATGCACTTCACTGCTTGTTTCTTGGGAGCCACTATCACAGGCTGTGAGCAGTAATACGATGATGAAAAGTATTCGTTTCATTTAGGTGTAATCGTACATGTTTTGTTTCGACTCGTCACAGAGCCCAACGCAATTCCACGGTTCAATAGCATCTTTTAAACATGGTATTGCGTTTCCTAATCGAGCTTGCTCAATCCAGCGTGAAACAGTCTCTCTGAATGGCTTATCTTGGCAGTTTAAGAACGATGCAATTCCTTCGTTTCTTCGCTTCCGCTCTGAAAAATCTGCGCCAGCAAAGTAGAGCATTGATAGATTGGCAAACGAATCAAAATCTTGCATGACTCCGTACGCTCCACTCACCAATTCATCAATCAATGATACTTCATCAAACATGAGCGCTTCGTAGCTTGAAAGTGAGTTGCCATAATGAAGAGCCTTCATTAAACGCTCAATGCAGTACAACGTGTGTGCATTTCCTGTGCTATAAAGGGGGTCAACAAAGTATGCCGCACTCGGGAGCATCGCCCAGTTTTTACCTGCGTACCGAACGCTCTTACGTTGCAGTTGCGCTGTTTGAACAATTGAGGTGATTCGATTGCTTTGATCAAACTGCGTTGCAATCTTTGGATAGCGCTGCATAATCCGAACCCACTCTTCTTCAGGCGTTTCTTCAGTTAATGGATGGTGTTCTATGTCAAGAACGAATCCGGCGCTCGTGACGCCGTTGTCGAAATGCAATACATACATCCAGCCACCATCAATGAGATGATGAAGCGCCGAATTGTGACTTTTAAAGGGGTGGTGATTGTTTGGATGCAGTTCCCCCCATTTGCTAACGCCTTTGAAGTGGGCGTAGAGCGCCCTTGATTGCGTATACAGGTCGCAATGATGTTCAATTTGAAGAGAATTGCTTCCACCTGTTGCATCGATGACGAAGTTTGCTTGGACTTCTCTATCAAGAAACCGCAACGTGTGGGATGCATTCGTCTCAAGTTGAAATTTGGCATTTTCTATCAATTCGATTCCTGATTGTTTTACTTTCCCTGCAAGGAACGCATCGAATGACTCTCGATACCAATGCGTATCTGCATGCTCTAAATCGGGATTCGCTGCCACAAGTAATTCTCCACCTCCGGATTGGTGATTAAAGTAAGAGAACCCACGCTTCGGACCACATGGAATGTCTGGATATTCCTTAACCCAAGAACCGTAGGACGCAAACGGGCGGAGGAAATCGAGGTTGTATGAATCCGCAAGTTCTGCGAGCATCAAATCTGCTTGCGGAGTTGAAGATTCACCGATTGCAAACCTTGGATGCGAAGCATTGTCTATAAGGATGACATTGAGTCCAAGTTGATGAGCGATGAGCGCGCAGAGCGATCCTCCAAAGCCCGAACCGAGAATTGCAAGGTCATGCGTCATCCCATGCGTCTCCAAACACTCTCCCTTTTTGTTTTGACAAGCCATACGAAACAACTTCGTCTAGCACCTCGCGTCTTGGTGGAATAAACGCTTCATAGATGTGTCGTGGGTTTTGGCGTAATGGAATCACGCTAACGCATTCAACACCGATTGAGTGTGCAAAATCGATTGACTCTTTCGCCCAGTATGCACCTTCTTCTTCTGTATGCCACGGCGTCCTAAGCAAAACAAATGCCCGAACAAAGATGTCATGTTCAAGCAAATCATGAGTAGCTCTTTCGAAGTCGTCAAGCGTCATGCTCTTGTTCAATTTTGGCAAAACTTCCGGATCAACGGTTTCAAGACCCATCGCGACATCAAGTTGAGGACCTAAATATTCAGCAAACTCAAAACACGATTGTCCGATGATTTTCGGATGTGCTTCTACGATGAGTGTTTCGTAATTGTCAATCAGGTCTGCAATTTGAAAAGTGTCTTGTTTTGGGATTGATTGTCTGTCAAAGAAACTCCCCGCGTTGTACAACTTTAAATGGGACGCTTCAGGTAATGACGCTAAAGCATCTTCGACTTGTTTTGCAACGACACCGTCATCAACTCTCTCATCAAGCGTGTTCTGCCACAAATCACACATCACGCATTTGAACGGGCATTCCTTGTTTGTAGTCAGAATAATATTGTGTGGTTCAATCTCGCCACTTCGCGTTAACTCATCTTCTGAAAACACGCCGTAAGCTGCATCTGGATTGACATTGTTTTTAACAGTCAAACGCTGCATGGAATGCTTTTCTAAACGGTCTTGGATCGTTTCCGAATGCACGCTCTTGAGCAGCACCATCTTGGAATCTGCACTTGTCAAATGTTGGCATTGCAAAACCCGTTACCTCAAAAATGCCATTGGAAACAACTTGTCCTTTGAGAGCGTAAAGTTTTTCATGATCCCACTCGGTCAGTTCGATGAATGGAATGCCTTCCGCAACTTCAATGACACTTGGAAGCATGAACGGGCTGAAACCTTTAAACCCATACCGATTCATCGGGGCGTATCCTCGCGTACATGCACGGCTTAGACCGCCACTGAATGTGAGGGAATGTTTGATTGCATCAACTCCCCAGCCTTCTTGATAAAGCATTTGATTAGACAACACACTCTTGATCGTCAGTTCAGGATTTTCTTCGATTGGATAATCCTTGAGATTTTCATCACCGCCATCACCATCAATGAGATATGTGAACTCAGGGTACGACTCACGAATGCCTCTACAAAGCGCAAGTGTCATTGCTCCCGCTTGAATGTCTAGTGGTTTGTAATCCTCAATCGTCTTCACAGCATCATCGAGATTAACCCATTCTGCCGAAACGTCAATCACTTCGTGAAACATTCCTAAATCAAGATTCGTTAGGAAATCATTTGCGTTTTTACTATCTTCACCACCACCGTCAACACGCAGTGTAAATGCTTTCAATCTCGCGAGGTTCATCCCTAATGACTTCATGACGTGGTATGTCGTTAAGAAGACAGCGCCACTGTCAATCCCCCCACTAAAGAGAACGCCAATTGGCTCATCTCTCGGAATTGATGTTATCCACTGCGAAATGCTGTCTGCAAGTGCGCGGATATATCTAGTGCCGATTTGCGTGATGTCCGTTGGCTGTGTATTTGGTTTAGGATTGAAGAACCGAGTGCACACAGGATTTGGATCGGGGCACCCAACAAGCGCAATTTCAGTGAGATGATGCGCAGGTACCATTCGTGTATAGGAAGGATGGAACTGATCGCCAAATCCTTGAGCTTCAAGCCATTCCTTAATATCTTCAATTCGTTCAGCAATGAGCAGGGCAGGCCCAGCAACTTTCTTCACAATGAAGTATCGAAGTGGCATTTGAAGCGTGCGTGCCATTCGAATGATGTGATTTTTGCGAGCGACAATTGCAAACGCGCCTTCTATCTCATGGATGGAATCTATGTTGCCAGAAGCAACACGGTTTACTGCTTCTTCTTCTGACATGTTAAAGATTATGTTTCGATTCTGTGAAGAGATGTTAATCACTTCATTAATCATGTCTGGATAATGCGGTTGTAAATTGGCTAGGTCTTCTCGTGTTCGTTGCATGTGTGGATAGTACCACTCATGCTTACATGTGTTACTCTGCTTCCTTGCCCCAAGCGACAATTAAGTCAATTTCTTCTTGGGATAAATCCGCCTCAGGATGAAGTGGCACATAAAACCACAGTGGCATTTCTCCTGCAGCAACAAGTTCACCAGATTGTGCTTGCTTAAAATCCTGTTTCATGGGCGAATACTCACTCCACTCAGAGAAATTCAAGTCTCCTCGTCCAACTTTTACATCGCTTTCTATTGTCCATGACATTGGGGCAATGTATGCATACCACGGCCAAACAGTCTCGTTGGAATGACAGTCATAACAAGCCTTCCGAAGAACGTGCATGACTTCTTCAGGCGCCTGAATCTCTCCAGTTATTGGTGGATTTGTTCGCTGGACTGGAACAAACTGAATACCTATAAACAAAACGCCAATCGATAGCGAAACAATCTTCAGCCATTTGAGACAACGCATGAAAACTAGTTTACACGTTAAAGAGGAAATTCACGACGTCGCCATCTTGCATCGTGTAGTTTTTAC
Source organism: Phycisphaerales bacterium (assembly GCA_022447165.1). Taxonomy (GTDB): domain Bacteria; phylum Planctomycetota; class Phycisphaerae; order Phycisphaerales; family SM1A02. Next base: position 8,122 of record JAKVBR010000003.1, read on the forward strand.
CTTCTCTTCGAAGTTTTCCAGCTTCTTTGATTGCTTTCTCATTTCCGAGCGAAAACAAATCATCGACATGGTAGCACTCTGCGCGAATAAAGCCTCGTTCGATGTCGCTGTGGATAGCACCAGCTGCGACTGGTGCTGATGCACCCTTAACAATTGACCATGCACGGACTTCTTTTTCTCCAGCAGTGTAGAACGTGCTGAGGCCAAGAAGTTCATTGAATGCTCTTGCAAGTGGACCAACAGCGGGTTCACTTAAGCCCATTGAAGAAAGCATATCGCCTCTGTCATCTTCGTCGAGTTCTGCAATCTCAGATTCAAGTTGAGCACAACAAACTAAACTTCCACCGCCAGTTGCTTCGGCGTGTGTTTTCACCACAGTTGCTGCTTCGGATTCACCGCTCACATCGCCTTCCGACACATTTGCAGCATAAAGCATTGGTTTTGAAGTCATGATGCCATACGCTTTAAGAACAAGTTGGTCGTTTTCATCCCAGTCGCCTTCGCGTGCTGGGCGCTCCTCTTCAAGCAGGGCAAATGCACGAGTCAGTACATCAAGTCGTTGCTGCGCTTCTTTGTCTCCGTGTTTTGCTGTGCGATCTGCTTTTTCAATCGCACCTTCTACAACTACCATGTCTGCAACGATGAGTTCACTATCCATTGCGTTGATGTCATTTGCTACATCATTGCCATCGAAACATTTGACGACTTGACATAGCGCGTCGACATTGCGAATGTGTGCAAGCACAGAATTTAGATTTGACCCTCCTGAAGGAACGCCAGGTAAGTCTACAACTTGTAGCGTTGCGGGGACGATTTTCTGGGTCGGTACAAATGTTGAAATTTTGTTTAGTCGTGGGTCTGGAATAGGAGCAACGCCTACATTTGGTTTCATGCCACCAACTTGCACAGCGACACTATGCGCTGTTAGTGCAGAAAAGAGTGTTGTTTTCCCAACACCTTGTAATCCAATGAGTCCACATTCCATGAGAACCGCACATGATATCAATGCTCGGGTACAGTGTGTCAATGGATATCATTTCTTTCATTCTGTTGTCTATAGCCCTTGGCCCTTTTGAATCCAAACTAGAACTTGCTGGTGAAAATCGAAGTGAGATTGAGCACGCGCTTGCACATGTACCCGAAGAACAAACTGCTGGCATGGAATGGCTCATCGAACACATGCCAATTGAAGATTTGAAAACGCTCACCGCAGATTTTTTGCTAACAAACTGTGATTTAGCGTATCAATCAATCGAAGATGCGCCTTGGGGAACTAAGATTCCAGAAGCGATTTTCTTTGATGCAATTCTTCCCTATGCCAATGTCAATGAACGTCGGGAGAACTGGCGGAGTGAGTTTGCAGGTCGCTTTGCTGACATTGTGAAAGATGCAAAGACACCTTCTGAGGCGGCAGTGTTACTCAATCAACAAATCTTCAATCGAGTTGGCGTTAAGTATTCAACCAAAAGACCAAAGGCGGACCAATCTCCTTTTGAGAGCATCGATGCAGGACTTGCATCTTGTTCTGGATTGAGCATTTTGCTCATCGATGCCTGTAGAAGCGTTGGGGTGCCTGCTAGGTTTGCGGGAACACCGCTCTGGTACAACAAAACGGGGAACCACTCGTGGGTAGAAATTTGGGATGATGGATGGCACTTTACAGGCGCTGCTGAACCTACGGGTGATGAACTCAATAAGGGGTGGTTTACTGGCTCAGCAAGCAAAGCAACAAAAGGGCACCCTGATCACGCTATTTATGCAGTCACTTGGCAAGATTCTGGTAAACATTTTCCACTTGTGTGGAGGCCAAATGACAAGACCTATAGAGCAATTGATGTCACAGACCGTTATGCAAAAGAATCGAAGAGTGCAAAAATTCCAACTCGCATAAAAAGTGTCATCGGCGATACTCGTATCGAGCAAGAAGTCGTCGTTCTTGATGAAGACGGCGAGCAGTTGTTTGAAGGATTAACAAATGGGGAGCGAGCGGATTCGAATGACCACGTCACAGTGTTAGCAGACCATAGTGATGTGCTTACGATTGTTTCTCCAACGGATATTGCCGTAGTTGAAGTAATTGAAGAGACAGTTTGTGTTCTCAATGGCGATTCGCTTACACCTGACCGCGCTTCGGATTTATCAACTCAAGTTTGGGAATCGAAAAATCAACGACTCATATCCGAACACGCAGAATCGCACGAGAATCGGGTGATTAAGCATGGAGAATATTCCATGCCGTATTGGTACACCGTGTTTGGTGATGCAAAGGCAGGAGATCGCTCGCTTTGGATTTCAATGCACGGTGGTGGTGGAGCGCCGCCGAGTGTGAACACGAATCAATGGCATAACCAGAAAAAACTCTATACGCTTGATGAAGGCGTATATCTCACTCCAAGAGCACCAACAGACACATGGAATCTATGGCATCAATCACACATTGACCCCATGTTTGAAGCACTCATCGAACAGATGATTGTCTTTGAAGGTGTAGACCCGAACAGGGTGTTTATCATTGGATACAGCGCTGGTGGAGATGGCGTCTATCAACTCGCGCCGCGTATGGCGGACAAGCTCGCTGCTGCGGGAATGATGGCGGGACACCCAAATGAAACGAAGCCAGATGGATTACGTAACATTGGCTTTGCACTGCACATGGGTGAAAAAGATGGCATGTATGACCGAAACAAAGTTGCAGAAAACTGGAAGACGCAGTTAAGTGAATTGCAGAAGGAAGATAGCGATGGTTACAAACACCAAGTTGTCATCCATAAGGATAAAGGGCATTGGATGGGCGGGCTCGATTCGCAAGCATTGCCGTGGCTATCAGAATTCACAAGAAATCCGTACCCGCAAAAAATTGTGTGGTTACAAGATGATGTTTTACACAACCAGTTTTACTGGCTAAGTGTGAATGAACCAAACACGAGAGACAAAACCATCGCCGAGATTAGTGGGCAAACCATTACGATTCAAACTTCGCACCAGGGTTCTATGACAATCTATCTCAATGATCAGATGTTAGATTTAGATCTGCCAGTGATAATTGTTGTCAATGATTCACAACCAACGGTACACAAGGTTCGTCGCGATGCGTCTGTTATTCACGAGTCGATGCGAGATTATCAAGATTGGTACTCAGCTAAAATTGATGTTACTGTTCAGTGAAACTAGTTAGTTGAGTTCTGCTTTCAGACGCTCAATAGCTTTCTCAATTGCGTAAAGCGTTGCGCCATAATAGTGTTCCGTTTGGTAGAAGTACTTCGCAACTTCCGCATCAATGATATGTACTTGCGAAGGGTCTAAATCGGGAACGAGAACGTATTGACCAACTTTAAACTGGTTGAGTTGCAAACTCGCATCACCGCTGTTAATTGCAAGGAAGTTTTTCAATGCTACTGCGCGTCTGACCCGCATCAAATCAGATTCATCTTCTATGATAATTGTATGTCTGTTAACGCCACCAACAGGTTGGTTTAACTCCCAAAGCAAACTCCTCCAAGTTTCACGATCAGGGCACTGAATAGAGCGAGCAACGGGCAAACCCTCACCAGCAGTGAATGTCAGGGCAAATGCTTTGCCTGTAGTGTCTCTAAAGAACCCTTCCATGCTGTATTCCCCAATGGATTTTGCAAGTGCTGCATCTAAGAATTGCACATCCATTCCACCATTCACTTCTCCTTTAAAGAAAGCAAGACGTGAGGGATGAATCTTCTCAGCGACATCCAATCGTTTGATGATTTCATAAATCATCCGACTCACAAGAATTGGTTCACCAGGAAATGTGTTATAAGCAAATGGCGCATACGCAGAGTTCTCAGCAAGTCTATAGTTTTGCTCGATCGCTTGCTTTGCGATATCTCGGTAATACATGAGTGATTCGTTTTCTTCTAAGAACTTTAAATCGAAGACGTCATCATCTCTGATTCGGTATGAATCTCTGAAGAGTTCGTTACCAAAATCATCAAATCTTGGATCATCCTTTGGCATAGCGCTTAAGTGTTTGCCAGCACTTGGAAGGACATGCGGCGTTAGCACGATGATGACTTCTGTTTTCTGGGAAGTTGTTCGGTCTGCTCGAAAGAGTCCGCCGATGAAAGGCAAATCCCCAAGGAACGGAATTTTGTCATGGATTGTATGGTGCTCCTTGTTGACGAGGCCGCCAATGATAAACGGCGTGTTGTTTGGAATCCGACCATAGGTTTGGACACGACGACTCGAAATTTTTGGAGCAGAAGCAAGCAGATTCTGATTTGAGTCTCTAATCTCAAGTCCTCCACCAAGCACTTCTGAAGAAACGATGGTATCAATCATCATACTTATTTCAGTGCCATTGGCGGCTATTCTGGGTCTGATGTTGAGCATGATGCCAACTGGTAAGTATTGGAAATTGAACGCAAGCATGTCAGAGTTGTTGATGCCAGAAGCAGAGGTTGCGATCGGAATATCTTCGCCAACACGAATTGTTGCTTGCCTGTTATTCAGTGTTAACACGCTCGGTCTAGAGAGTATTTCTGCCTTTCCATCTCTCACTAGAGCGCGGAGATCGACATCAATGAGCCACTCATTGAACCTTGTAAACGCACGCTCAAGGTCAATGTCAGACAAAATGACTCGAAGTGTATCGCCATCAGTACCAGCATTTGCTTTTCCTGCAGCAACGTCAATCAAGTCCTCATTAGTTGAGTCGAGCATGTGCCAGTTAATGCCAATGTCCTTCAATCCATCTTCATTAATCTCTAGGACCATGCCCTCGATAAAAATTTGTTTTGCGGCAAGATCAATATAGTCATCAATCATCTGTTGCACTTCACTAAATTGCTCAGGATTAACGGGGTCGAAAAAGACAAGCAATTGCGTCATACGTGAAGAATCGGTTGTACCTTCTAGCGCGCCAGCAACTTTTGGAACTGTTGTAAGTCCGAAGTTGCCTCCCATGACCGAAGACCCGCCGACAAGACCAATCGATTTATCTGAGGGTTCTGGAATTTGAACAACGTATGGAAGTTGCTCCCATTGGATATCATCTGGAACAGTAGCTGCATCTTCAAAAGTCGTCACGCCTAACCCGTTAAGCAATTTGAGTGCGTTTTCGCTATCGATGTAACTCAGTTGAATAATTTTCTTATCAAGATCACGAACAGTGAGAGCAGCACGCATTGATTCGAGAGAGGAAACACACGAAGCGACAATATTTGTGGCTAAATCAGCATCAAGATTCGGTGAACTAACGCCATCAGTAATTGATGTGCCCTCAACCCAGAGTAGCGGTGGTTGCGATAAAAAAGTTTGGAATCCAAATCGGATGATGCTTGTGGTGCCATCATTTTTCTTCGCAATAGAAGTTAACTCAGTCACTCCATCTGGTGGAAGAGGCAAGACGCCACCAAGCATCTGATTTGCTTCTTGATAGCCATGGTTGACTTGGTAGGCGTCGATTGTTCGTTCCACAATCTCATCGAGTTCAGTTCGATTCAACCGTGGGAGTTCAATGAGCGTTGATTGAATTGTCGGAGTTTCGTTTTCAATTACCAACTCAGCAATCTCTTCAGCAGTTAAAGGCTCAGGCATCTGAGGAATTGGAATTGTTGGGACATCCTCAGTGAGCTCATCAATTGCATCCTGTAACTCTGATAGATTTACTGTGTCTCCCGACTCAATGACTATTCCTGTTGCTTTTGGTTCTTCAAGTTCAATAGTGCTTGTTGTGACTGTTGAAGAACACCCTACAGCTAAAAGACACGCAACTACAAACATCGTTGCACGCATACCTAAGTTAGATTTAGTCGTTGGGTGTTTCATGTGTTTGCCGTCTTTTGAATGGTCACTCACTATCGTTTGCTTGTCTAGTGTAACGACACGGTTCATGAGTTGCATTACATTTGGGTCGTGGGTGACAACGATGACAGTCCTTCCTGTCATGTGTTCTAATATTGAAGAGACGATAGAACTAGCTGCGTCAGCTTCAATTGATGCAGTCGATTCATCAATAATGAGAGTCTGTGGGCTACGTACAAGAGCTCTAGCTAAGTTGATTCGCTGTTTTTCGCCATGTGAAAACTCACCACCTGAACTACCTACGATTGTGTGGTAACCATTTGGCAATGAATGAATAAAGTCATGTGCTCCGACCACTTTGCATGCTTCGATGATTTCGCGAGGCGTTGCAGATGGTTTAGCATATTTTAGGTTTTCGTAGATGGAAGCTTTGAACAAGAAGACGTCTTGAAATGCGACACCAAACATCCCTCTTACATCTTGCAAACGAATATCTCGAATATTGTCTCCGCCAACAGTGATCGTGCCACTTTTCGGGTCATTAAACCGAGGCATTAAACTGATGAGCGTACTTTTTCCAGCGCCGCTCGGACCAGTGAGTGCGACATGTTCGCCTGCATCGATATGCAAGTTAATGTTTTGAATGACATACTCTTCGTCGTCTTCGTAGTGAAACGAGACATCTTTAAACTCGATTGGTCCAACCAAATGAAGTGTTTGTGTACGAGTTCGCATGTCATACACAATTTCATCAACGGGTTCTTCGAGCATTTCAAGCACGCGGTCGACACTTGCAGAAGTTCGAGAGAAATGACCAGTACCACTCACAATCTCAAGGACTGCGGGGTAGAGCATTCTGACATACCAAAAGAACATGAGGAATACGCCAATTGACATCGCGCCTGCATAGACTTCCCATGCGCCGTAACCAAGCAAGAGAATGGTTCCTAGCCCGACAAACAAATCAGCAACCACTTTTTGAGCGAATTGAAACCGTTTTGTTTTTATCTGAACATCACGGTTAGCACGAATGGTTTCAAGAAATGATTCTGACTCTCTTCGTTCAGCAGAGAATCCTTTAACAACTTGAACCCCGAGAAATGATTCAATCAAACTACCGTGCGCGTCTGCTAAATGTTCTTGTGCTTGATGATGGTGGTCGCGAATTGGGGAGTAAAACTTTTTGTACGTCCACAAGTGAAAGGGGAGCACGATGGTGCTTGCGAGTGCGAGTTTCCAATTGACCACATATAACAAAATGATGAGGATTTGAAACTCTATGATGTAACGCATGAGCGTTGGCAATTTGTCTTGGATGAATGTCTGAATGCGGAAAGTGTCATCCATGATTCGCGCGCTGACTTGACCCGGCCTATTGAGTTTGTAAAAACTCATGCCAAGTTGTTGGAGGTGGTTGAACAATCGTTCTCGCAAATCGAAGCACACTTGCTCACTCATCCGAACGGATAACATTCTGCTTACAAAGTAAAGCACATTCCGAAGCACATAAATGATGCAAAGGGATCCTAAGATAACCCAAAGGAGTTCCCAGCCATTGCCGTCAGAAAGCGCGGGAAACGCATCATCGATGAGGAGTGCTAGAGCCCACGGAAGCACCATGTCCGCAAGTGCAAGTCCAGCAACGAGCAAAACAATGAGCGCGATGGTGCCGCTCCACGGTTTAATGAGTTGGCTAAATCCTCTTAACCCTGAGACATCACGTACTTTTGCTTGGAAAGTGCCCATAGGTACTCACTATGTTAGCAGGGAGTACGCAAAAACCACCATTATTCTCCAGAACCGGCTCTATTGTCCCCGTAAGCGGGTGCTCCGCCGACCCAAATCTTTTTTGCGTCAACAATAAAGAGCCCGTTTGCGTTGATGTCGTGAACTTTGCCCGCGACCACAACATACTTCAGCACTTCCATACCGCCTAAACCCTCAACAGAAAACGGATATGTATCAGTTTGATTTTTCATAAATCGAATTGTGCCAAGCCCTTGCGTTAGCACCTTAGGGTCTTCGCAGCAATAATCTTCAGGCGTATCACAATGGTCATCGCAAGCCATGAGTTCGCAAGAAAGCAGGTTTGGATCTGCAACAATCATCATTGCGAGCGTTGGTACGAATGACCCGTGCTTTCGTCCTCCGATTCGTGCAAGGAACGTCACTTCGTCGCCAGCTTTGGCGTTCATTTTGACGTCGACTAAATCCTTCACGTCTACGGGGCGTTCAGTTGTAAAGAAGTGAGAAGGGAGTGTTTCTTTGTTTGTAGTTTTTTGTTGTGATTGCTCTTCGTTCCCCCTACAACTCACTAGCAAAGAAAGTGTTATCAATAGAGTTAAATGTTTCATGATGAATCCTATGTTACTCTGAAGCTCTAAGCGATTGTGGAATTGGTAATCGTAAACAGCGAATTACTGGTGCAATTGCACCGATGACTCCAAGTGCGAGCCCGCTTGCGATTCCGAGTGTGACAATTTCAGTTGTTATTAACAGTGTGAATGTGCCCATGGAAAATCGAATGGTGTAACCATCAATTGCAACTAATGCAATTGTGCTAGCGATGATGGCCCCAGTAGAAGCAGTGAGGATCGATTCTTGGATGAGGGAGAATGTAATCGCACTTCTTGTGTACCCAAGTGTTTGCAGTGTTCCCACTTCGCGTACTCTTGAAGCAAAAGCGGCGTACGTTGAGTTAAAACCACCAAGTAAACCGCCAATCGCAATCATGAGGCACGTCATGACGACCATAAGTTGAATTGGTTTGTAAAACTCAGCAAGCGCTGCATAGTATTCACGCTCGGATATTGCAGCGAGTTCTAAATCAACTCTTGAAGCTGCGAACCCATCAAGTTGACTGCGGGTGCCCCCAGATTCCTCGTCAATTGCAACCACAATGCACGAGAGTGTGTCTCTTTGAGTCGTGACGAGCAAATCTGAAAGGGGTGCCCAAATCTCGCCTTCGATGATGCCGCCACATGCGACCATGACACCGGTGATGGCATACGAGTCATCATCAAGCAAAATGGTTTTGCCTAACGCATCTTTTGGTTTTCCGTATCCAAGTGTACGCGTTGCAAGTGAACCTACAAGAAGTTCATTGTGTCCTGCACGTGGAAGAGAGCCATATTCGATTTCAACCCTTTCGTGCACAAGGAACGCCTCGGGTTCGACCCCACGAATAAGAACAAGCCGGTCTTCACCTTGAATGTCAATGGGTATCTGGATATGCACTTCAGGTGAAACGCCTTCAACGCCTGCTTTTGTTTTGTATCCCTTAATCGAACTTGAAACGATGCCAGACGATTCCATTTTCACTTCACTTCGTTCAACGCTCTCTAGAGAGCCAGCTCCAAGAAGCATGATGTTTTTGTCAGAACCACTCACATTGAGCGTCGCATCCATGCCGACCATAAAGCCAGCAGCAATCATGATAAGTAGAACAACAAGAGAACTTCCAAACACTGTTAAAATCAATCTGGAAGGGGATCTGCCTAAGTTACGGGTTGCGTATTCGATCGGTAATAGTTTCATGATCACACCGCCCTAAAACAACTGGCAATATCAGTGCGTGCGAGCCGAATGGCTGGGACAACTGCTGCAAAAATACCAAGTCCAAGTGAAATGGCGATTCCGATGATGGCTGCACTTGGTTTCGTCGACAATTCAATGTTGACGCCCTCCATCGTCATTGTGAAGTGACCGAGTTTGACGGTTGTATATGCTGCAGCACCACCAAGAAGTCCGCCAATGAGTGCAATTGCTGCGCCTTCAATCATGACCATCCAACCGATGAGCCAGCCCGTAAATCCAAGCGTCTGAAACACAGCATGGTCCTTAACTCTGTCACGAACAGCAAGAATGACTGCATTTGCGACGAGTGCAAACACTGCAGCAAGCGCGCCCCACGCGAGAATGCCAGCGACTTCAGAGAGTTGCACGATGTCTCGTGCAGCTCTCCCAACAAACGCTTTCTCTGGAAATGTCGCTGTCGGATGCTCATCATGTGCAAACGTTTCGTCGATTCTTGATGCAACGCTATCGAGATAAGATGCATCATCAACTTCCACATTGAATTGCGTGACGATTGTCCCTGTTCCACCTTTTCTTGCGCTTTCTTGCAAAAACGGAAGTTGGACAAGTGCAACATTTTTATCTTGCGCTTCATCCGTCTCTTGAATTGCGGCGACGAAGACATCGATGCCAGCAGCGGAGAAGCGATCGCCAACTTTGATGCCCCTTCGAGCTGCAAGTCCTTTACCAACAATTGCACCATCGCCTCGATGTTTCCAATCATCGAGCGTTCCGCCCACAATAGTTCCATCTTTCGCAATAGCGTGTTCAATGCTATCACGAGGGATTCCTCTGAATGTTACAACATCGAGTGAAGCGCCACAATTTGATACATGAATCTGAATGGGCACAACACTTGAAACACCATCGATGTCATCAATTCGTTGTTCATAATATTGAGGTAACTTTGACGAAAATGGACAGTACCTGTTCTCTCTGTAGACAACAAGTGTTGTTTCGTTTGCCGTCATTTCAGTCGCTTCTTTGACGCCTATTCTCATTGATTCAACCATCACAAATAAGAACATCGCAACAGCAATTCCACCAAGTGTGAGCGATGAACGAATTGGAGCACGCTTGATGTGCTTTAACACAGTGGGGACAACTTTTAGAAGTTTCATGAGCGTACCTCCTGCTCAATAAGTTGCCCCTTCTCTAGATGGAGCACAGTGTCAGCCCACTTTGTTGTTTGAGGGTCGTGAGTAACCATGACGATTGTTTGGCCTTGCTTTTCTTGTAGCGACTTAAGTAGATCCATAATTGCAGTACCAGTCTCTCGGTCTAAGTCACCAGTCGGTTCGTCTGCTAATAGAATAGTTGGATTTGAAACAATCGCTCTTGCGATCGCAACACGTTGTTCTTGACCACCAGAAAGTTGTCTTGGATAATGGTTATAGCGGTCTGCAATCCCAACATTTTCAAGTGCATCAGAAACTCGTTCGTGGCGCTCATTTCTATTTATCGAATGAAGTAGCAATGGAATCTCTACGTTTTCATACGCTGTCAGTACAGGGACGAGGTTGTAGAGTTGGAAGATGTAACCGATGTGGTCAGCCCTCCAACTAGCGAGTTTATTCTTTGAGAAGTTGTGTATTTGTTCATTGTCGATGATGAGTTCACCTTCGCTTACAGTGTCAATGCCTGCAAGTAGATTTAACAAAGTTGTTTTACCTGAACCGGATGGTCCCATTAGTGCAACAAATGAACCTCGTTGAATCTCTAGGTCAAGTCCCTTAAGTGGGGTAATCTGTTCACTTCCACGGTAATAGTGTTTAGTGATTTGTTTGCATTTAATAAGTGTCATCAATCTTGACCTCCGGCGAGTTTAACAACTTCGCCTTCTTCTAATGTTTCGTATGTCGTTATTACTTTTGAGCCAACGCTTAAGCCGCTGACAACTTCAACCCAACCGTCCTCGACAACGGATCCAAGTTTGATTGATCGCTGTTGTGCAACGCCTTTCCCATTGTTCAGTTCGGCGACAATCCAGATCGTAGGTCGTTGAGGGTCTTCAATGACTGACTGGGGAACAAACACTCGTTGCACGGTTTGCTTTACGACGCTACCATCTTTAGCAGGTTGGAAGATCTTCACTCTTGCAAGCATGTCGGGTTTTAGCAACTCAGAAGGTGCTTTAATCTTTACTTTTGCTTCGACAGTGTTCTTTTGTTGATCTGCTTTGTGAACAAACCGTAACACTTCGCCTTCAAATGGTGTGTTCGGTAACACATCGACGGTCACCTCGGCGGTAAAACCTACGCTTACCTTCGACATATCAGCTAGAGGGATATCAGCTCTTACTTGGAGCATTGTTGGGTCATAGAGATGTACAACGTGTGATGTATGCTCGCCACCAAATCGAACAGTTGAACCGGGTGACATCAATCGCTCGATGACAATTCCATCGATGGGCGACTTAATTATGCATCGGTCAAGTTCAAGTTGTGCAGTGTCAACTGCTACCGAAGCGCTGTCAATATTTGCGATCGCGATACCAACGCGTGCTTCTGCCGCAAGCAGTTGCAACCGGAGTCGTTCTGTTGGTCCTTCAGCAACTGTGCCACTTTCAACCAACTTTTTATTGCGACCATACTCATCTGCAAGTGATTGCATACTCGCCTTTGCTTCATGCAATCGTGCTTCCTTAAGCTGGAGTTCTGCGAGTGCAGCATCGAGGGAGAGTTCGTTGTCATCTGCAATCAGAGTTGCAACAGGTTGACCCTTCGTTACCCGATCACCTTCAAGGACGAGGATTTCTTCAACAACGCCTTGAGTTAAAGCACTTGCGTAGACTGCATAGGGCTCTGCCTCAACCCATCCTGGGGCTTGAATGATTGAAGTTCCTTGGTTTGAAGTTTCGTCAATGAGGTCACTTTCAATACTCTTGACTACAACAGTGACGCTTTCAACGTTTGTTGATGGTCTAAATGATTGGTAACTCGATACGGTCAGAACGCCAATTGTTACGACGACAATGAGAACAGGAATGCCTAGTCGAGTGATAACATTGCGTTTCGGTTGTGGGATGGAGTGGTTCATTATTCTCCCTCCTTGTTTAAAGTTTTAAATGTTCCACCAACTGCAAATTGGAGGTTGAAATATGCAGTTGCGGATGCTTGTTCTTTCTTGGCGAGTTCAATTCGCGCTTTTAGAAGTTCAATCTCGCTTTGCAGAACTTGGAGTTCAGATACCTCGCCTTCGCGATGAAGGAGTTGATTGTTGTAAACGATGACGTGTGCGGGTTGCACATGAGAGTTGCGTACTATTTCTTTTTGACTGTTTGCATGTAACAATGCGTTAAAAGAAGATTGCACATCAGCTTGGACAGTCCTCAATATGTGCACATGTTCTGCAACAGATTGTTCAAGTTTTGCGTCAGCAATGGTTTCTTTTGCATCTTTGTCAAGTTGAAGAGTGATGTTTACGCCAGGCATGAGCGCTTTTCGTTCATTGAAGCTCTCATTGAGTGCTAGAGTGCCCGTAATCTCAGGTGGACTCGCAAGTCCAAGTTGAGCAGTCCGCTGTTGAACAACGGCTTGCGATGTCAACAAATCAAAACGCTGTGTTTGTGCAAGAGAAAACAGCCCTTCAAGTTCAAAGTCATTGAGCGCAATGTCTAACTGATTCAGGTTGTCATCGAGATAAAAAGTTGTATGGGTAGGGTGTCCGAGTAGTGTTGCAAGTTCGATGTATGCATGAGCAGTTTGCTCTTGAACGGTATCAAACAGCAATTCAATCATTCCAAACTGTTTTTTATCTTCTTCAATGTGGAGGAGGGACTCTTCGCCGATTTCAAAACGCTTTTGCTCATGTTTAAGTCTCGCTTCTGCTAACTGTAGAAGTTCTGTAGCGAAGAACATTTGATCCTCTGCGAGCGAAAGTTTTTTGTACGCGATACTGACATCTCGCTTAAGTTCCATGGCGCGATGTGATGCAGTCAGAATCGCTTGCTTTAGAGACGCATCTGCAGAGGCAATGCTGTCAGGTCTTGTCCAAAGCCAAGAAAGCCCTTGCATGCCTCGAAGAACAAGCGGCGCGCCACTCATGCCATCCGTTGCAATGCCAAACGCTCCAGAGATCGTAGGGTTTGGTAGTTGACCTGCTTGCGTCAGTTCCGCACTTCGCTGAACGACGATGGCTAGCTCCTTTTGAAGAATAGCATCGTTTGCAATCGCAATGCCAATGGCATCATCAAGTGATAGTGGTGAATTGGTACATGCTTTAAAGAGATGCGTCGTTTCGGGCGTGCGTTCACCGATGAGCGAATGCACTTTGTTGACATCAGATGTCGCATCGACCGATGCGCAGTTCGTCAAGCCAAATTGAATTGTTAAAAGCAGCAACATGCTGCGCAAAAAAGTTTTCATTACATAAGTCCTCAATCAATACAAAAACGCTTTGCTTCAATGAGATAAAGCAAAGAGGAAAGCGATGTGTATTGAATTAAACTTGCAGAATGACGGCGCTTCGAATTGAAGGCGCGTCACTAAACCCAAGTTGAGAAATGCAAATCTTTGGAGGTGGGCGTGTTTGTAAAGAGTCGCGTTCACTTAGCTGTGTAAACATGTTGATGTATACAAAGTTAAAATGAATCACTTCACCAATGGTGTCGCAGGGTGGTGTCCAATTGTCTGAAAGTGTGAATCCCTTTATGCAACAGGACATTCCCTTACATGAATCGCTTGGCTCTTCTTGCTCTGGGGCAACATCTGCAAGGTACTCTTCAAGCCAATCAACAGGTTGAGCATTGCAACACGGTTTTACATTTACTGTCATACAACACGCGTCGCCATCACCAGAAATTGCACTGACAATGCAACAGCAAAACGGCATTGTGAAGGCCAAAATCAGTGCAATGGTGCGTGTTAAATTAGGAAATCGGTTAAACATGTTGAGTGTTCTATTTTACATGAAAACGATGAAATGCCAAACTTCGGTTTTTGTTTTTGATGTTCATTCAGCAATCAGAAAAACAAAGTTATTTCAATTTTTTAAACAAATGCGCTTTTAGTGTTGGCATACATGCTTTTATCAGCACATTGGGTCGTGGAAGAGAGAGCAATCATCGCTCTTATGAGAGAAAGGAACGGAGAGGAGAATGAAAAAACTCGGAAAAATGGTTGCCTTGGGTGCACTTTGTAGCGTCGGAAGCATTTCCGCTGCAGATGTCATCATGGACCAAATTGGTGCATTTGATGGATCAGACACTAATGGTAACCTCATGGCATCACAAATTTTTGAAAATATTTATAGTGGTTATGACGTTGGTGTTGTTGACGAATTTACACTTGACACAACAACAAGCCTGAATTCAATCAGCGCAATCATTGGTGGTTGGAATGGTTATGCGGGTTCAGATGGAGTTGCTGGTTACTCAGTAAACATCTATATGGATCCAGAAGACGCAGCCTAATCACTCACAGGAATCATCAGCATCTACTTGCCAAATGGCACATCACCTGGAGTTGTTTATGATGAAAGTTGGGGTGGTGATGGCGAACATGTCACACTTGACTTGAATGGCTTTACGCTTGACGCAGGTACTTACTGGATTGGCGTGACAGCACACAATGGGTTTGGCACAAATGGCCAAACAGGTGTCATGTGTTCCAATCTTGGTAACTTCAATGCTCACCAAGCAAATCCTGCCGATGGCTTTGGATTTGGCGGCTTGCAAAATACTAGTGACAATGCTGCTTAATCAATAACAGGCACAGCAATACCAGCACCAGGTGCACTCGCACTATTCGGTATTGCAGGACTTGCAACGCGAAGACGTCGTTAACTCGATTTATTCTCATATCTTTTTAATACGGTCTTGGATTTACAAGACCGTTTTTTTATTGAGTGCTACGATAAGCGGATGATTGAACTTATGACAGCAGCATTATTCTCATTTCAAGAACCAAACATTCGATCGCAAGATGAGCGACTTGATTGGTGGCGAAATGAACGGTTTGGCATGTTTATTCACTGGGGCCTCTACGCAGTTCCAGCAGGCGAATGGGCAGACAAAGGAGCTGGGCATGCGGAGTGGATTCGGACGACTGCTCAAATCCCTCTTGAAACTTATGACGAGTTTATTCACGAGTTTAATCCAGTTAAGTTTGATGCTGACGAATGGTGTGCGATGGCAAAAGATGCCGGCATGGGTTACGTCGTCATCACAAGTAAACACCACGATGGTTTTTGTTTGTTTGAGTCCGAGCATACTGATTTCGACATCATGAACACCCCATTTCAGCGAGACATCATGAAGGAGCTTGCTGAGGCAGCACCAAAGCATGATGTTAAAATGTGTTGGTATCACTCGATTATGGATTGGCACCATCCAGATTACTTGCCTCGAAGAGGATGGGAAGAAGACCGTTCAAGCGAAGGTGCTGATATGGACAGGTTCCGCGAGTACCTTCATGCCCAAGTTGAAGAATTATTAACGAACTATGGGCCAATTGGCATCATGTGGTTTGATGGTGAATGGGAATCGACATGGAGGGGTGAATATGGCAAGAAGTTGTATGAACTCTGCCGTGAAGTACAACCAAATGTCATCGTAAACAACCGGCTTGGCGCACGTGGTGGTATGGCAGGATTAACGGGCATGGATGGATATGCTGGTGGTTATGCGGGTGATTACGCAACGCCAGAACAAGAGATTCCAGACGCAGTTGAAAAAGGGCTCGACTGGGAAACGTGCATGACGATGAATGATAGGTGGGGCTACAACGCCGTCGATAAGAACTTTAAATCAACAACGGATTTGCTTCAGAAACTTTCTGACATTGTGTCTAAGAACGGCAACTTTCTACTTAATGTCGGTCCCAAAGCAGATGGCACTTTTCCAGATGAATCCATTCAGCGGCTCTCTGAGATCGGTGACTGGATGGATGTCAACGGTGAAGCGATTAAGGGCACAATTGGTTCGCCATTTAAAGATTTAGAATGGGGTAGGGCGACGCAAAAGTTTAATGGTGATGACACGACGCTCTATTTGCACGTGTTTGACTGGCCAGAGGATGGAACACTTGAGGTTTCAGGGCTTAGTGGCAATATCACAAGTGCAAGAGTACTAGGCATTGATGGCTCTGTTGAGTTTAAGCAGAACGAAGGCGAAGTTGTTGTCCAAGTTCCTTCAGAAAAACCAAACGAACACATTGGTGTCGTTGCAGTCGAGTTTAAGGCGAAGCCAGTTGTCTATGAAGAACCAACAATTACATCCCAAACGACTCAGTTCGTTCATGAAGCAATAGTCAACATGAGCGTTGGTTCGCCTGACATCGAGATTCGATTTGCAATCATTAACAATCACAATACATCTGAACTCATCGTGCCAAATGAACGGTATACAGAACCGCTTGTTATTGATGAGTCATGCACAGTGATTGCACAAAGTTACTTTGAAGGCAAGCCAGTGTTCAAAGCAGCGTCACTGAAACTTGAAAAAGTCACGCCAAAGCAAGCAACCCAAGTATCACTCGTGATTGAAGGCGCACTCAAAATGAGTGTCTATAGCGGTGACTGGGATGAGATGCCAAACTTTGACACGATGAAGGCAGACGCGGTTGAATATGTTGGTGCGATTTCGCCAAAGCCAGAGGCGGAGCTGCAGGGTCGCTTATTTGAGGGCTACATCAAAGTTGACAAAGACGACATGTATATTTTTGCACTGACTAGTGATGACGGATCAAATTTATATGTGCATGATGAACTCATTATTGATAATGATGGATTGCATGGCCCGCAGCAAATGAATGGTTCAATCGCCTTGTCTAAGGGCTGGCACCCAATCAGAGTCGAGTGGTTTAACAAAACAGGTGGCGCAACACTCAACTTGAGAGTTGAAACACTTGGTGGCGAACTGCATGATGTTGATGCATCTATGATTGCTCGCTAGAGATGAAACCGCTTCTTTCGTTCATCATTCCTGCTTGGAATGAAGAAGATTACATGGCTGCTACGATTGAATCGATTCAGCACGCAGCAAAAGAATATGCACACGAAATCATCGTGGTCAATGACAACTCGGATGATGAGACTGCGGCAATTGCTCGCGGTTTAGGTGTAACCGTAATCGACGTGAATCACAGGCACATTGCTGCAACACGCAATAGTGGTGCTGCGATTGCAAAGGGGAAGCATCTCGTCTTTGTTGATGCTGACACCATCGTGTATGAGTCAGTTGTCGATGAAATGGTTGAAGTGTTAGGAACGGGTTTTGTCGCAGGATCAAGTTTTCCAACATTTGATGGCAAGTTACCATTCATTGCCAAAGTTTTAACACCGTTTGTCAGGTATACGTTCTTGTTGCTACGACTTGGAGCAGGGGCATTCATTTTCTGCACTAGAGACGCGTTTGAACATGTTGGCGGTTTTCCAGAGAAGTTCTTTGCAGCCGAAGAAGTACATCTTTCGCATACGCTCCATAAGCAGGGCAAATTTAAAACACTTAAAGCGCGTGTGTTAACTTCAGGCCGTAAATTCAGAACACATTCCTCTATACATATTTTAATGACATTATTTTTGGTAGCCATCCCAGGCATCAGAAGGATTAAGCAGAGAAAATCACTTTGGTACGGTGATCGAAGAAGAGAGTTTTAGCTCGATTTAAGATTGATGATCATTACTTGCAAATTTCAAAAGTAAAGCCAATGTGAACGCATTCTTTTTAAATCATTTATCAAGTTTTTTATATCGGTATGGAATCGTGTAATTGTCACTAATGATTCCCTTCTCTTTAAGATGGTTAATTAATCCTCTGAATTGTATTGTTAGACTTAAAGATCAATTCAAAGCCGAAACTCCACAAAATAAGCCAATGATTGCTAATAAATCCATTTTATTTTTCCTTTAAAACTAATTTAGTCATTTTGCAATTTTTGCACGCAAAGTGCCAACGATGTAAAAATTATTGTTGTAATTTGTATTTAATCCAGTCAACAATTTTATGAGCATGATTATGAAAGGTAGCAAAAAGTCCTAAATGACCACTTGGGTATACCCATCGTTCAGTCCGGCCAGATTGTTCCCACAATAAATCACCATTCTCAGCAGGAACGATTTTGTCCCACTTCGCATGAAGGAGCAGCGTTTTCTTGTGAGGCAATAATGCGCTTAAGTGATATGGGTCCCGAGAAAAATGAGTTATATATTGATCATTTAATGTGCGTCTTTGTTCATGAGTCAAGAACACTCCGTCAACAACAAAATCCCAATTTGTCACAGCACCTTCTTGAACAATCTCTGCCATGTTCGCGCCACCTGCGATAAGGACGACGCACTCTGGCTTCACCGGAAGTGCTTCATAAATTGCAGGCGTGTTTAATGCTCCGGCACTAATCCCAATGAGTACAAATTGATTGCTATCCGTGATGTTTAACTTCGATTGAATTGCTTTTGCAGTACTCATGAGTTGGCAATACTTGTGATTGAACAAATCAATGAGCGATTCAGGCGTTCCTTCGATTGGGATGTTCTGTCCGATGTCTGGCGTTGTGATCACTGAAAAGAGATACGCAACTGTCCAACCATCTTCAAGCAGGGCGTTGCCTAATTGCCTTGATGCATATTGCATGCCTCCAATGCCGCAAACGACAAACGCAACGCCTTTATGTTGCACGCTTAAATCTTGGTGGATTCGATAGGCAATCGCACCATCGGGGTTAAGGTTGATATTCCCAATTTCGTTAAGCTGAAAGTCGCTCAGTGGAACAGGATTGGTTCCGTTCCAATTGAGCCAGACGCCGAGTGTTTCCTGAAACCCTTTCATTGGCTCATACATAATTTCAAATTGAGCACCATCTTCACCCGTTGTGAGCACGACATCTTGAATGGTCTTTTTACTGTGTGTTCCTCTTGCAATTCCATCATCCCAATCGAGTTGAAGGAGGATGTCATCTTTGACTTCTTCAATTGGTGTTTGAACTTGGATATTGATTTCGTGCAATCCTTCAAGCATTGTTGTTTCAGAAGGTTGCAATGTATGCCAGTCGCAGGGCTGTAACGCTGAGACATCAATTGGTCGCTGCTCAATCGTTGTGTTGGGATAATACTTTTCAACAGAACAACTCGAACAAAGCAGAATCAGCATGTAGTAGGGTTTCATACTATTGAACATCATAAGTGTTACCATGAACATATGCGAAGTCATGAGGACTTTATGCGAAGGGCAATCGAACTTGCTCAAGAAACAGCGCTTGTTGAGCAAGCAGGTGGCCCATTTGGATGCGTCATTGTGAAAGATGGCGAAGTTGTTGCCGAGGGTGCAAATCGCGTGATTGCAGATGGCGATCCAACGAGTCATGGAGAGATGAACGCCATTCGCAGTGCGTGTCAGAAACTTGGCACGCATGATTTGACAGGATGCACACTTTACACAAGTGGTGAACCATGCCCGATGTGTTATGCCGCTTGCTGTTGGGCACACATTGATGGCATTTACTACGCTTCGACTTGCGCTGATGCAAGCGAGTACGGTCAATTCGACGACAGTAAGATTGCGTCTTCGCTCAAACTACCTGTGGCCGATCGAGCATTATCTGCACAAGAGTTGCTCAGAGACGAGATGCTTGAGATTTGGAAAGTGTTTAAGCAGGATGGCGAGCGTGCTCAATACTAGGACCGTCTTAGGCGTGTAGTTGCTATGACGGGAATGAGCCAAAGTGCTGCTGGAGCAGGGATTTCCATATACATCATGGCGTAATCTTCAGGATACATACCCTCTGGGAAAACCGTTTCGTCGTTGTACCGTGCGGTGAGCCACTGGGCATGCTCCCAATTTTGAATACCGCTCAAGTTTGCACTTGTGATATCAACATGAAACAAGTTTGCACCGTAAACATCGGCTTCCATGAGAAACGCACCGTGAAATATCGTAAATGCGAGGTCTGCATTTCGCAAATCTGCTCCAAAGAGCGAAGCGTGCGATAAATCACTCATTGAGAGGTTTGCACCAGCAAGTTTGCTGAACATCAAGTTCACGCCGCGTAGCGAGGCAGTGTGCAGATTAGCATCAGGCAAGTCAGCCCACCACAATACTGCGCCATTGAGGTTGATGAAGGGCTCAGGAACAGCATCACTAAGCCACAGTGAGCCATCACCATCACCGTCAACCCACTGCACAATCTCACCGCGCGCTGTTGATGCAACGAACAATAGGGAAGCAATTAGTGAAATCCATCTCACCACGATGGTGTATCGTGAAAATACCCTTCATCGCTGTATGTTTTTCAAAATGTCAAACTAGATAATTTGGAGTGTCGGCATTGCGATTGTAGAGTCAGGATTCACTTCGGTTACTTTGGCAGAAACGATGGTTCCCTTCGCATCACTTGTTTTTAGCGTGATTTCTGCATAGTGCTCACATCGTCCCTTCCATAATCCGCCACCTAAGTCCTGCTCAAGCATGACTTCAACTTGTTTTCCAAGCATACGGGTTCGATATGAAAGTGAAAGCGTTTCATCGAGTTCTAGCAGTTTATTGACTCGTTCTCTGACAACTGGAGATGGCAGCTGTTTCCAACGCGCTGCGGCAGTTCCGGTTCGTATTGAATAAGGGAAGACGTGCATGTGGAGGAATCCGACTTCTTTTGCAACGTTAAGCGTTTGTGCAAAATCGTCATCTGTTTCAGTGGGAAAGCCGCAGATGATGTCAGTTGTGATTGCAGGGGGCAGTCCATCAAACGAGAGCCGCTCCTTCGTCATGGCAACCATTTCGATGTAATCTTCTATGCCGTATTGACGATTCATTTTTCGCAACACTTGGTCGCTTCCAGATTGCAGCGGCAAATGGAGGTGCGGGACGACGATGGGTTGATTTGCAACCATCGCATCGAGCAGGGGTTCTGTAACATCGCCCGGTTCCATTGAACTGATGCGGAGCCGTTTTAATCCCTTGACTTGCGCAACTGCGTCAAACAAATCTGCAAGATGTTCAGCATCAGGTGTTTTTTGTTTTCTACGAAGTGCGGTTTCATGGCCAAATGCGCCAATGAAGACGCCAGTAAACACAATTTCTTGATGGCCAAGTTCAACTAAACGAGTTGCTTCAACGACAACATCGTCAATCGTTTTTGAGCGAAGCGTCGTTCTGATTTTTGGGATGATGCAAAATGTGCAGTGCGCATCACACCCATCTTGGATTCTGAGTTCTGCGCGAACATGATTTGCTTTAGTTGTGGGGAGCGTAGCGATTGGTAGTGAGACAGTTTCCGACTTCTTCATGTCATTCACTGAGGGCAACTCAAGATATGCATCCACTGCTTGTGCAAAACGCTCAATCATGGGTACATCGCCTTCTTGTTTAACGATGACATCGCCAAGTTCTTGAGCGACTTTTGGATCTGTTCCAGTAAAACAGCCCGTCACGAAAACGGCTTTCCCGTTTTTCTTTGCTCTGCGAATTGCGTTTCTAGATTTTGCAGCGGCCTGACCTGTGACACTGCACGTGTGCACGACCTCAATATCGGGTTCGACGGAACTCGGGGTAAGCCCTCTTTCTCGTAACACCGATTCCATCTCACGCTGTTCAGCGTGATTCATCCGGCATCCTAATACTTTGAAGTTAAATGTTTTCTCCATGGCGGTGAACAATGGTACCATTCTGTTAGTGAAAAGGTATTTAAGGGTGGCATCTATTGTTTTTTTCTGTTTTGCAGCAGCTCACATCTTGCGAGTAGCAACAGATTCAAACTTAATCATCGGTTCGTGGAAGGTCCCATATTGGGTGTCTTACCTTGCAGCAATCGTTGCGATGTTACTAACAGTAACTGGTTTGAGATATGCACAAAAAGTTGAGTGAGATTTCTAAGCAATTGGCAACAGAAGCCAATCAACTTTCATTTAGTGCGCCGGTGTCATGCGTGTACAACCCACTTGACTATGCGTGGAAACCCCATGAAGCATTCTTAAAAAAGTATGGTGATGGCGAGGGAAGAGTGCTACTCATTGGAATGAATCCAGGACCATGGGGCATGGCGCAAACGGGTATTCCATTTGGCGAGGTTGCGGGTGTTCGGGACTTCTTAGGGATTGAAGAACCCGTACAAAAACCATCGATTGAACATCCGAAGCGTCCAGTGCTTGGGTTCGATTGTCCGCGGAGTGAAGTGAGTGGACGCAGGGTATGGGAATGGGCAAGAGAACGGTATGGAACTGCTGAGTCGTTTTTTAGGGAATACTTTCTATTGAATTATTGCCCGCTCTGTTTCATGGAAGAGAGTGGAAAGAATAGGACACCAGACAAGTTGCCAATTGAAGAGCGAGATAGAGTGTATGCAGTGTGTGATGGTGCGCTACGGTCCTTTGTCAATGTGCTCAATCCATCGAAGGTTGTTGGGATTGGGGGGTTTGCAAAAAAGCAGGCAATGAAGAGTTTAAATCGCTCAGATGTCGAGACGATTTTGCATCCTAGTCCTGCGAGTCCGATTGCAAACCGGGGCTGGGCGCCTCAAATCGAAGCACAACTCACCAAAATGGGCATCAAACTTCCATAGGGTCTGGTACGGGACCAGACCCTAAGATTCGTTGAGGGTGGGGGAGACGCGG
>JAKVBR010000030.1:0-7055 GCA_022447165.1 Phycisphaerales bacterium
CGAATCATGCTTTGTCGCACGATGTCTTGTAACATCGCTGCAATCCCAAGAGTCCCACCAAGCAAGGCAATCAGCGCCCAAGCATCATTACCCCAATGTGAGATAATGATTCGTACGAGTAACAGCCCAATCGTGACTGAGATGAATAAACGAGCATAATTTGAAGCCATGCGCAACAGAGCCCTGTGGACTTCGTTCCGTTTTTTGTGTTGATTATGCTTTACTTCTGTCATGAGCTTTCACTTAACTATCAGGTATATCAAAATCCCTCAATTCAATACTCATTTCGGCATGCTTTTCTTTAGTCATGCACAGAAACCACCGAATATGTGATATTGCTATCTTATAAGTCTAAAGAGCAGTAATTATGTCCACTCCAGACCCCAATACGATTTCATTCATCATGGCAGGATGCCAACGCTGTGGATCTACTTGGGTTGATGCAGCATTGCGAGAGTATCCTGAGATTTTTCTACCCGCTCAAAAGCAGACTTACTTTTTTGATGAAAACTATGAAAAAGGAACAGATTGGTACTTGAGTCAGTTTCAAGATGCATGCCATTCAGAGGTCTATAAAGCAGTTGGTGAAATTTCAACTGGATATTGCTTGCCTCATGCTATACCAAAGATGGCAGCATTGCTTCCTCACATAAAAATCATTATGGCAATGCGGCACCCCGTTGAAAGAGCATATAGCAATTACCAAACCCGCAAAGCGGTGAATAACTGGTCGAGTTTTGAATCCGCATTAGAACAAGATCCTAATTTTTATGACCGAGGTCGATACATAGAACAAATTGAAGCGCTTCTTGAACACTATCCACGTGAACAACTTCATTTTGTTCTTTACGACGATTTAAAACAGAACGACAAAGCCTATCTTGATTCTATACTTGATTTCTTAGGAATTGACAGTACGCGGGTTAATTCCCAAATTGGCCTAGTTCGAAATGCTTCAATCTTCCCTCGTCTTCGCAAGACTCTTCACACGCTTGGATTAAAATCGGTTGTCAATGCAATCAGCCGTAGTGCTATAGGAGATGTTGTAAGAAAGCGCAACAAGAAGAAAAGGAAATCAAGTGCATTAAGCATGAACCCACAAACAAGAAGTGAACTTGTGGCATATTTCAAACCGTACAACGAGAAGCTTGCATCGTTTTTGAACCGTAATCTTGACCATTGGAATAACTAAACTGTGATTCGAAGCGGACATTTTATTCCTTTAATTGCATGCAAAAAAGGGTTCTCGAACAACGTGTCGGGTCATGTTCAAATGCCTTTACATGCAATCAAATTGTTAGCCGATGCGAATCACGAAGTTCATCTATTTACAAATCCCCCAACAGAAGATCGTCCAGACTTACCAGACATTTTGCCTTCAAACATCAATATTCACTTTGTCACAGACGGCAGAAAGAGAACAATTGTAAAAGGTGGCGTTGGGGGTAAAGGCAAAGGATTTCGACCTGTCGCTCTATTCAAGCAGATTAACCAGATAAAAGAGATTGTGCGTAAAGAGAAACTAGAGTTGTTTCACGCTTATGGGTATGGAAGAACAGCGTCGTTCTCATCGCTGTTAAAGTTTTCGGGACTGAAAGCTCCTGCCTTTGTAACGCTGTTTGGATTGCCGCAACTATCTGCAAAAGAACGATTGATAAGAAAAACTTGGAAACGATTACATCTCATCTCTTGCACATCATACGTACAAGAGTTGTTACAACAATCAAAACTTCCAGCAACCCTCATTCGAACAGGTCCTGTTCGAAACATGTTTACTGAACTCAAAGAAGATTCAGTAACACGGAAAGACCGTGTATTGTTTTGGAGAGATCCAACGGCTGCCAATGGAGCTGACATTTGTTTAAAGGCATTTCAACAACTAGCCCCTGAGTATCCAAGTGTCACATTTGAGTTTGCAATTCGACCACACTGGAATGAAATAGATGGCATTGAAACTTTAGAGCAAACTTTTGAAAATGTGAAAGTGCATCGATTTCCATACAAAGATGGCATCACTATTGCAGACCTTGTTACAAGTTCCAAAGTAATCGTTTTACCCTTCCGTAAACACAGCATCCATCCTCAACTCGCAATTGCAGAATCTCTTGCTTGTGGGATTCCTACAATTACAACAGACCTCTGTTCAGCCAGAGAAATCGTTCGAGAAGGCGAGAATGGTTTTTTAACTCCTGTTGATAATGTAACAGCGACAGTCCAAAAGATTAAAGAGGTACTGGATTCTGACGAGTTGTTTAACAAACTGAGTAGGCAAGCAAAACAATCCATTAAAGAACAGTGGGGCTGGTCGGATTACGTTAATGAAGTCGATACGCTGTATCAACGGGTGATACAGAAATGACATTACCTCAGTTTTTAGTCATCGGCGCCATGAAAGCTGGCACAACTACCCTGTTTCAAGATCTCAAGGGACATCCTTCAGTCTATATGGCCAGTGATAAAGAGATTAACGGACTTGCGGATGACTCCATTTTCACCCCAAAAGGCATAAAAGCATACGAGAAGCATTTTCTAAAATCGGAGTCGAATCAAATTTGTGGAGAAGGATCTACTAACTATTCAAAAGTTCCAGATATCGAGAATGTGCCTGAACGTGCTCACAAAATTTTAGGTAATGACATTCGCTTAATTTACCTAGTACGGAATCCAATTGCTCGTCTCATTAGTCAGTACAACCACCATGTCAATGTTGCTGGTTTGACAACACCGATAGATGAAGCCATACACGAACTCCCAAGACTTGTTAATTACAGTAAATATGCCATGCAACTTCAACCATGGATTTCTGAATTCGGACTAAAACAAATCAAAGTTATTGTCTTCGAGGATTATGTAAAGAATCGAGTAGACACTTTTACTAGTGTTTGCAACTTTTTAGGCATCCCTGTTCAAGTTGATCACATCGAATCTGAAAAAGCATTTAACAAGGGTGCTGGTCGACCTAAACAGAGTGGTCTGATATCCGATTTTTCAAAAGGCAAGTTATATCACACTATGGTGAGAAAATTTATTCCACAAGCAGTCAAAGATTCTGTTCGCAAACATGCTCTTCCTAAGTCTGAACCACCTCAACAGCCAACGAATACATCTGTGAACTGGGTCGTTCAACAACTGCTTGATGACTCTAAAGAGTTATGTGAGATACTCGGATGGGACACGCTGCCCTGGAATCTAGAGGATGCTGTTAAAACTTACGGCAAGTAACTCTAATTGCAAACTCCCCAATCTCCAATAAGAATCAGCAGGTCGTCGATATCCACTTCGGAGTTATTGTCAAAGTCTGCACTGCAATCCCCACAGAGTCCCCACTGAGAAATCAATTCAAGTAAATCGTCAACGTTTATGTAACCATCAGCGACGAGATCTGTAGCACAGCCCTCATGTTCAACTATGTCAATCGTCTGATTTACTGCGACATCAGTTAAAATCTGCACTATTCCTGAAGGCCAACGTATTTGTATTTCATCAATGATTTCATGATTGTTTAATCCAATGTGTTGAGTAAATGAATGCTGAGACCAATATCCAGTACCGGTTTGGATTTCACGAATCTGGGACAATGAACCTGTTTTTACAGTAACTCTTGCACCTACTGCTGATCTGTTTGAAACAGTCCCTTCTAGATTAATCTTAATCCATTTATTTTGACTCTTCAGGTCATTGCGAGCAAGAAGATTGGGACCAAACTTGAACGCGAACATGAGATCAAGATCTCCATCATTATCAATATCTGAGATTCCCATTCCAGTGCCACTGTTTCCTACATGAGAATCATTGTTGAAGGCTTTAACTTCGTCGTGAGCAATGAAGTTTTCGCCAGCGTTGACATTCTCAAACAGTCCAACTGTTGGCGCACTATTCCACATCGAGGTCATGACTAAATCCAAGTCACCGTCATTATCCATATCAAACCATGCACAACTACGCTCACCACCAATAAGTTTGAGGACTGTAGGAGTAACATCTGTGAACTGAAAATTTCCATCATTTCTAAGAAGTTTGTTTGGCCCATAGTATTGCTGTGGATTGTCCCCTTCTTGACCAGTCATGCCTATATTGCATATATATAAATCTAAATCACCATCATTATCATAATCCCCCGCAGCAACTCCTCTGCCATGTTCATTGTCCACTGTTAACTCATTAGTAACATCAACGAGTTCACCATTATCATTTCTGTACATTCTGTTCTCTGAAATTTCTAACCACTCAGGCGGTATTTCTTCCCAATTACAAGGGCATCCTTTACCTGCTGCTGCATATAAATCCAAATCACCATCATTATCAAAATCACACCAAGCGACGCCTCTGCCTACATCTTTATGACCAAAGACTTCGGGAGTTACATCTTCAAAGATGTTGTCACCCATGTTCCGATACAGTTTGTCACTACCTACATCCGGCTTCCCAGAGTTAGTTGAAACCATAATATCTAACAGACCATCTGAGTCGAAATCAACCCAAGCTCCCCCACGTGCCATCATGTTCCCAGCATTTTCAAACAAGTCGTTACTTGAGAGTTCGACAAACTGAGTCTCACCATCATTTTCGAACAATCGACATTGCTCCCCAAATGCAACAAAAAACATATCTAAATCACCATCATTATCACTATCTCCAAAGAGAGGTGACCATACAGAATGGTGTTCAGCAAATACACCCTGAGTTGCATTTGTAAAGTTGCCTTTCCCATCATTCAAAAAGAGCAACGTTTGGTCTCCTGTCAAACCGCCAGTAGACATAATCAAGTCATCGTCCCCGTCATTGTCAATGTCAACCATTGCGATGCCAATTGACTTGCCATTAGTGTATTTCACCCCAACTGGTGTAATGTCAGTCCAATCACAAAATGCTACGCTTGGAACAAACAAGCATGCAACCAAAACTCTGCAAATTTGCTGTTGTAAACTTCTCTTCATACCAGTTACGACCAAAACTAATGGACAATCAACTATACCGTATTCAATAAGTGAGTCAAGCAAGAAGCCTCGAATGTATCAAATAGAGCGTAAAAATAAGTGTTTTTAGTCCGATACACAACAATACCCACTAAGTCCTTACTATGTTCATCATTCAATGCAATAACCCCACAATTTTCAGGACTCACACTTTGGTAACATGACTCAAGTTTGAAACGGATTCCAGAAAATGTGAATAAGAGTTTACAAGAAATTGTCAAACAACATGTTCAGTTAACAACCGAACTTCTAAAACCTGCAGTACTTGCGGACCACAAACAAGTAACCTCGTTATCCATCAAAAAATCAGCAATCGAACCGCTTGTACATTCCTTTGAACAGTATCAATCGCTACTTGCTCAAGAAAATGAACTAGAAGAAATGCAACAAAGTGGCGATGATGAAATCGCAATGCTTGCAAAAGAGGAGTTGAAACAAGTTCAGATAGATCTGGAAACACTTACGACATCGATTGAAAAGCAGCTCGTCAACGCAGATGACCATTCGATTGGTTCAGTCATTCTTGAGATTCGCGCTGGAGTCGGGGGCGATGAAGCCGCCATTTGGGCGGGAGATATCGAGGAAATGTACACACGGTATGCATCATCAAGGGGCTGGAAAATCGAAGAGATGGAACGAAGCGTTGCCGACATGGGCGGCTCTAAGGCAGTCATGCTGAACATCACAGGTGAGGGTGTCTGGGCGAATCTCGCTTTTGAATCAGGCACACACCAAGTCAAGCGCGTCCCCGCAACCGAAGCCCAAGGCCGCGTGCACACTTCAACTGCAACTGTCGCGGTACTCCCAGAGCCTGAAGAAGTTGAAGTTGAGCTCGACACTAAAGATGTACAAGAAAAGATTACAACGGCAACTGGCCCAGGCGGGCAGAATGTCAACAAGGTTGCGACTGCCGTTCACCTCATTCATGAACCAAGCGGTATCGAAGTGCGCATGCAAGATACAAAGAGCCAAGCACAAAACCGCGAAAAGGCATGGAAACTTTTAAGAGCTCGGCTATATGAAAAACAAAAAGCAGAAGTTGATGCCAAGCGTGCCGAAACTCGTCAATCACTCATTGGCACGGGGAGCAGGGCAGAGAAAATCCGTACCTACCGCTACAAAGATAACCAAGTGGTCGACCATAGGGTTAACACATCGCACAATCTCACAGACTTTATGAGTGGAAATATTCAATCAGTGCTCGATTTATTAATCGAAGCAGAAACAGCCAACCGATTAGCAGAACTCTAAGATGTTGAATGCAGACGAACCAATTTTGCCACAAGCAGTGATTCCCATCGTTGTTGGTGCGCACCTCCGGGCAGAAGTCGGCGACAGACCGCTTGCTGATCAAGTTAAGCTCGCAATTGAGTCGTGGAAACAACAACATGGCATCAGCGAGTCCCCTTACCCCCTCGTCTGCACGGACATGTGGTACCTCAATTCTGTTGAACTGCGCATTCAACCAACACTCTCAATCGGATCTCCCGAAGTCAATGCAGCGACTGCAGCATTTGCTGCAGACATACCGACGCTAGTCGAAGTCCCAGACGCCTACCGAATTCAGGCAGACCCCGCATTTATTGATTTGAAATGTGCTTTGTGGGGAATTGATACCGAGCAATCACAATTAGGCGTCAATGCCTTCATAAAAAACGTCATGGGACAGTGGTTAGGCGCATTTTTTGGAATTTCTGTTGAAAATTGAATCAAACTCGCGTACCCTTTGAGTGCGGATGAGCGTGGCGGGGATTGGCTAAGGATTTGGTTTCAGATTCCTTTTTTAGTTTTAGGATGGAAAGACGCTCATGAGTTACGTCAACACAAATAAACATCGTTTGAACAATGGTTTCACACTGATTGAAATCCTCGTTGTGGTTGCAATCATTGCAATTCTTGCTGGCATCTTGCTTGCTGCACTCAGCGGTGTTCAGAATGCGGCGAAGAAAACACAAACATCAACACTTATGCAATCCTTCGGTCGAGCATGCGATGAGTTTGCGCTGGATAACGGTCGGTATCCAGGACTTTTGCCAGATGCGGCTGTGGATGGTGTTGCGATTACGCCGATGCAAAATG
>JAKVBR010000030.1:7065-12512 GCA_022447165.1 Phycisphaerales bacterium
TCATGGGCGGTGCTCGAGTCAAGCATGATCAATCGCCAACTGCTGTCATCGAAGAGTATGACGATTTTGAGAATAATGCAACGATAGAGTTCACACTAACAGATCCAATAACAGGTCTCAACTGGGAGATTGCATTTGATGAAAACCGGTTTGGTGAAGGCCCGTGGCTGAATGGACGCGTGCACGAGCCCTACTTCAGTCCAAAAGCGAGTGATCTTAGATACAAACCTTACGATGCATCGCTGTCCGATTACACACTGCCTTCACTTATTGACTCTTGGGAAACACCAATCATCTACTTGAGAAGTATTCGAAAGAACGGTCCAATCATCGATCTCCCAACTTCTGGCACACTTCCTCAGTATGACTTGCCTGGGCTTGACCAATACTTTGAAGATGCGGTGAACATGAATGCGAGTCTACTGAGTTTAGATGCACCAACAATTGATGAAGAAATGCGATTAGGCTTCCTCACCCTTGCGATTGCACACCCGACATTTTGGGAAGGTGACTGGGAAGGTGGCGGTGTTGGCTGGGGCACATCACGAGGCCGCTACCTATTGATTTCTGCAGGTGAAGACAGGACGTTCTTTGAAGTTGCAAATGAACAAATGCACACAAATCAAACTGTCGACCCCTCAAACCCATTCAACAGTTTAGAAAACCCGTGGAGTGGAGAAATCACACCTGAGATGATGGACACATTTAATGATGTCATCGTATTCGGTGGCGCATAAACAACAAAAAAGAGGCACTCAGATGAGTGCCTCTTATGTTCAATTCTAGGATTGAGTTTACGCAAACAGGTTTTGCTCATCGATGAAATCAATGACTTTTGCAACACATGTTTCTAAATCATCTTCATGCGTTTTGATGTGGAGTTCAGCATTCGCTGGCTCTTCGTATGGAGCATCGATGCCAGTAAATCCTTTGATTTCACCACTTCGTGCCTTCTTATAAAGACCCTTTGGATCACGTTCTTCTGCAGCTTCAAGCGAACAGTCGATGTAGCATTCAAAGAATGGAACGCCGTTTTCTGCATGAAGTGCACGGACTTGATCGCGGTCTTCTGTGTATGGACTAATAAAACTAGCAATTGAAAGTACACCAGCATCAGCAAACAATTTTGAAACTTCACCAATTCGGCGGATGTTTTCAGTTCGGTCTTCTGGTGAGAAGCCGAGGTTTTTGTTTAAGCCCATTCGAATGTTGTCACCATCAAGTCTGTATGCGTGATGACCACGGTTTAGAAGAACTTGCTCAACTGCTACTGCAATTGTGCTTTTACCACTGCCTGATAGACCCGTGAACCAAAAAGTAGCGCCTTTTTGACCCATGTTTTTTAGTCTTTCTTCAGGTGTGACTGTACCTTCGTGCCAAGTAATGTTTGTTGCGACTTGTTCTGTCATTTGATTTTTTATCCTTTGATTTGGGATGAATAGATTGTTATGCGGTGACTGTTGCAGTTGCCCACTCAATGAGTACGTCAGCGACCTCTGGTCTTGAGAACTCTGCTGGTGGCCGCTCGCCCTGTGAAAGTAGTTCACGAACTTTTGTGCCAGACAAGAAGATTTGATCGCCTTCAAGTTTAGGGAATGTTTTTGCACTCACCATGCCTTGTGCCTTCATTGAGTAGGCGGCGTGTTCAAATTTGAGTGGAACGATTCCGATTTCTTCAGCAGTGAAGTTATCGAAGATGTTTTGTGCGTCATATGTTCCGTAGTAATCGCCTACACCTGCGTGATCACGACCAACAATGAAGTGTGTACACCCATAGTTTTTACGGATAAGAGCGTGCAAGATTGCTTCTCTTGGTCCTGCGTATCGCATAGCAGCAGGCATCACAGAAAGCGCTGTGTAGTCTGCGACAAAGTAGTGTTCGATGATAGTGTTGTAACAATCCATACGAACGTCTGCTGGAATGTCACCCTCTTTTGTTTCACCAACAAGTGGATGAATGAGAAGTCCGTCGCAAATTTCTTGTGCACATTTGCAAAGGTACTCATGAGCTCTGTGAATTGGATTACGAGTTTGGAACGCAGCTACTGTTTTCCAGCCATTGTTTGCAAAGAGTGAACGCGTTTCTGCTGGTGGCAAACGATATTCTGTGAATTGCTCGCCTGGTTCGACTTCTGGTGTTACAGTTGCAACGTTGATTGGACCACCAACAAGCCACTCGCCTTCGTCGATAACCTGTTTCACGCCTGGGTGTGCTTCGTCTTCAGTACCAAAAACATTTGGAATCTCAAGCGCTTTGTCGTGAGGATAGATGTCTTCGATATCAATTGTTGCTAGGAAGGTACCATCTTCGTGGTAGAGAGCAGCTTTGCCACCTTCTTGAAGAGTTTCTTTCTCTTCCTCTGTGACCGCGAGTGTGATGGGAATTGGCCAAACTGTTCCATCTGCAAGTCTCATGTCTTTACAAATTGACTCGAAATCTGCTTTGTTGCAGAAGCCGGTAAGCGGGCTAAAAGCGCCTATTGCAATCATTTCTAGATCACAAGCTTGCTTTGAAGAAAGTGTGATTTTTGGGCATCCTTCTGGTGAAATGCCATCTTTGAAACAATTGACGAGCGAGCCTCCATGTGGGGCGATTAGGTTGTCTGCTGACATGTTTTTGGTAACTCCATTGGGGGGTTAAAAATGGGGGTTTATCTGGGGTGATTCCTATCCAACCAGCCACACAGCTGGATTTGGCGCAAAATGCGCCGAAACGACCGATGGTACACGCTCAAAGAGGCAAAATCAAGTCATTTACAGCAATTTCAAGAGAACTCAACCCCTGAAAACAAGCAATGATTTCTTGAGTTGTCTCAGACGTGTTTAAAGCGTTCTTTACGCCTTAAAAATCAACCTATAGATGTCTGTAATCTCATTGACGTAGTGGTTCCAATTCCAGTTATTTTCAATGAATTCTTTCGCATTTGTGCCCATTTTCTTCGCCTGTTCACGATTGGATAACAGGTGATCTAGAGCGCTGATTGCCCCTTGTAGGTCGTCAAGTTCAATAAGCTTGCCAGTCTCGTTTTCAATGACGAATTCAGGATTGGAACGGAGATTGGTTGCAACTACTGGAACGCCCATCGCTAGGGATTCCGCAATAACAAGTTGTGGATCGATGCTAATATCCCTAATTGGCATAACGACGCAAATCGATTCCATGAGTAGTTTAGGAATTGAAACCCCTTCAGCGTATGGAAAGCGATAGAGAGAAACATTTTTAAATGATTCAATCTGTTGTTCAACATCTTTCATTTCATCCCAATGACGTCTGACAGCAATATCAAACTGAACTTCTGGGTATTGATCTGCTAATGCGATGAAGGCGCCAAGTGCAATGTCTGCACCGTTAGGAATTGTCAAATCTCGCCAGAAGAGGACACGGTGTCTTGGTTCAATTGCAGAACCATCAAACTCATTTGCGATATCACGTACGATTCCATGCCTTACTTGAGTTACAGATAGACCTCGTTGTTCTAATTGACTCTTTACATAATCCGTTGCTGTCACGATTGCATCGAGTTTACTCCATAAGTACTTCGAAAAAAGTGAAATCTTCTCAGGCAGATTTGCAGCAAACAGCGTGACAACTACAGGGATTCTAAGACCAAGCAACCTTAAACCCCCAGCCAACTGTGCTGTCCTGTTATACCCATAAAAGTGTAAAACATCTAAGTTTGCTTCTTTGCAGATTTGTTTGATCTCTCTTACTTGCTTCAAGAGGGTAAGTAGACTTACGCCGCTACCTTCGGATGAAGTCCGGGTCACAACTCCACCTCTGCGACGTGAATCAATCACAGTATGAACTGTTAACCCATCAGGCAAACAGTTGGGCATTGTCCGACTTTCATCAAACTCAGTAGTAATGAGGTGGCACTCGTGCCCTGCCTCGATGAGGAGTTTCATTGCTTGTAGTGGGATTTGAATATGGCCAGAAACATTGTGTTCAAACCCTTTTTGCCCAGCAACAACTGATACATAACATCCAATCTTCATGAGCTAGCATTCGCAGAATAATCAACAAAGTCTTCTTCTTCGTACTCCTCTGAATCATACAGTCTGAGCACATAATTAAGATTCCCCTCTCGTATTTCTCCCCACAAACAAATAAACAGTCCCGCAATGACCACATGAAGGAAGGACCATGTATATGTTGGCCAGTACACAACCTGATTAAAGCAACCCTGTGTATACATTGCTATTAGAAGCATAAAAATAATACTGTAAAAGAGTGGAGATCCGGGCAACTCTCTTCTGTATTTCCAAACTTGATAAGCTGAAAATGTGGAATAACAAACAAGAATAGATAGTGGTATAAAAAGAAGAATCCCACCATGGTACATCATGTTAAACCAAGCACTGTGCGGATGTTGACCTACGACATTGGAACGGAAGTATGATTCGCTTGTTACACCGAGTAATCCAGTGAGAGGTCGCTCCGCAAACACATCACGGATATACAACCCCCACAATTCAGTTCTCTGAGATTCAAGTGACCCCAATCGCTCCATTGAGGTATCTTCTGCCATTGACATTATCCACATTAAACCTGCTGCAGCAATTCCCAATCCTAAGACTGTCATTAAAGGTCTCTTCGTAACAACTAAGAGAATAGGCAACGTCGTCATTACGATGGCAAGCATCGTCATTCGGCTAGCTGTAAGCAGTGCCATCCCAACGATTAACGCTAACAAGAAAATGAAGATGGGTCTCAATGCGTTACGTTCCCATGTCATCATTGCATAGCCAATAAGTGGTGTAGATAGGGCAAACAACATTCCGATCTGATTCGAGTTTGCTCCCCAAGGTTGGAACCGACCAAGACCCCTTAAGAAAGATTCCTCAGGGTAAAGAACCAATGCAGAAATTGGGAGAATGAGCGCTATCAAACAACCAAATGTCAGCATCTTGATGACATTCATTAAATCGTCGTATGTTGTGATTGTACGAATGAGCGCTAGGGCTCCTATTGTTACAAGCAACCACTGGAGTCTTAAAACCACTGCTACGCTTCGCTCTTCAACTCCAAGGATTAAAAATAGCCAAAAGAAAGCTACAACCGGATAAAGCCACAATATTCCGGGAAGGTCTCGCTTTTCAGATGGGTGTGATATTGCTGCATAAGCGAGTAATAAAAATGCACCGCCTGAACTCAGTTTAGCTGCTGCAGAAATTGTCCCTAATCCTGGCGAGCGAGCAACTGTGAGCCATGGAACGATAATTAATAGACAAAACGACAACCGTTTATCTGGCGATAACAATAGAAACAGCGCAATAAACCCCACAATTGGGGCAAGCAAAATTGGATTTGCCATCACAATTTCTAGATAGATATCTGTACGTTCCATAGTACTCTCTGCATGCTATCGGATAAATAGAACAATGAACTTCCTTCAGACATCAAGTTATGGCACAATAAACTCATGAAATTGCTATTTTCAATTTGT
>JAKVBR010000031.1:0-2388 GCA_022447165.1 Phycisphaerales bacterium
TTGCCAAGTAGGAAATGAGCGGCTCAAAGAGGTATGCTAAAAGCAACGCAACGAGCAATGGGATCGTGATATCTCGCATTGCATACCCAAGCCAAATCAAAAAGAAAACAGCAAAGACGCAAAACAAATCGCGAACCCATTGAATTTGCCACAAGTGCAACTTCATGAGGTCATGGTTTTGGTTATCGCCTGATGTTCCCGCACTCATTTGAACACGCTAAAGGTTCGAGCCAATGGTGCATGAAAGTTCGTTGTTGTGAAACGCTTCATCAAAGTTAAACACATTTCTGAAATCATCTTCACAATCTTGCGGGCTCGTTCTGAGTAACTCGCAGTCAACCATATGGAACACAATGGCTCCAAAGTCGTCTGTTTTATGAATACCCCAATGTTTCAATATAAGGTAGGCGAGGTAGCCATATTGTTCAATGGCGTAGTCTCTGAGTCCCATGCACAGTTGTTGACCAGTGACATGACGGTCAAACTCATCAAGTTCATAGGCATACTCAGCGCCTTTGAAAATTGCTGATGTGTACGCAAGACCTTCTTGCACAAACGCGAAGGCCTCTTGTGAGTAAGGCGTGTCTGTCGCAACAGAACTCCAATCAATTGGCATCATGACATGGCTCATGGGTGTGTCATCATATCGGCGTGAAGGCATGTTGTGCGACAATAACAGTGGTTAAAGGGGTAAAAATGAGGATGCAGGGGTTTTTAGACCATTACCGCGGTCGGCATTTCGCGACTTTGTAACACTTTCGCAAAACCATGATTTTCGTTCTTTTCAAACTGGTTGAGGCCAGCGATTTTGCCTATTGAGAACTGATAATGTGATTCGTCTAACCCAAGAGCACGAGCGCCATTGACAGTTGCCATGTTGAGAAGTGTTGTTGCGTCACCGCCCTGTTCGTACAGGTATCGCATGTCATCGAGCACCGTCATTCTGCTTGGCGTATCTAAACACAAGAGTGAATCTGTGCCAAGTGCAACGTTGACACCACGCTCCAGAAGGGTTTTCCACGGATGTTGACGATGCCCAAAAAACGCACTTGCTCTGGGACAATACACAACTGAAACCCCCGCTTTGCACAATAACTCGTAGTGATGTTCTTCAAGGTACTGACAGTGTGCTGCTAAAAAAGGGCGCGATGCGATATCGCATATTGCATCCACAGGATGCACGCATGCATGTCCAATGTCCTCATTCCAGACACCAATCGACTTTGCAAACTCAACAATTGCACCGGACCGTTCCTTGAGACATTCAACTTCATCGAGGGTTTCTGCGAGGTGTGTTGCAAGCGGGCGATTTGAGTCAAACGCTGCTTCATAGACATCTCGTGAACAAGAATAGGGCGCATGCGGTTGCACGCCACATCCTTCTGGCAAGTCACTCATTCGTTCGATAGCGCTCTCACTTCGGTCACCAGTTCCGATGAGTTCAAGAAACGAAACACCAAGCAAATCTGATTCTTGGAATGCTCGCATTGCC
This sequence comes from Phycisphaerales bacterium, assembly GCA_022447165.1. Classification (GTDB taxonomy): domain Bacteria; phylum Planctomycetota; class Phycisphaerae; order Phycisphaerales; family SM1A02. The sequence goes on from JAKVBR010000031.1 coordinate 1,493, forward strand.
TCAGTTGTACCTGCAATGTCACCGACCGTGAAACATCCCCCCTCTTTTGAAAGTTGAACGCCACGCTCGACCACTTTCTGCACATCTTCTTTTGTCTGCTTCATGCGAATCGGGGCGACCACTTCCTTGACCCAAGGCATGAAATCCATCCCCTTTGAACTCGCACTTTCGACCGTTAAATCAAGATGCGCATGGGCATTGACAAAACTTGGAGTGACCGTTCCGTGAATTTGGGTAATTTGGACATCTTCAATTGTTCCAATTGATTGCGGCGTACCAACTTGAACGATTGAATCTCCTTCTAATAGCATCGCGCCGGGTGATTCTTCAAATCCAGTGCCATCTAACAAACTATCAATATGTAACAGATTTCTTCGCATTCTCAGTACAAAATAGCCCTTCGCTAGTGTTTTGAATTGCTACACTGTACACGAAGTCGGGATGGATCCCGAGAAAGAGCGCCAATAGAGGAGGATCCTAACATGCGCAAATCATTTTTATTTACTACCGGAATCATGACACTTGTCGGAATGACAGCTGTTGGTTGTGTACGTCATGAACGTTATGACACAGCACGAACTGCAACACTTTCACTCCAAGAACAACTTGTTGCAGCACAAACTGAGCGAGACAGTGCAACAAGCGCACTCTCTGTAAAGGAACGACAACTCGCGCAAGCTGAGGCAAACTTGTCTGCTCTCCAAGAGCAATACAATTTGCTCTCCGATGAACTCAACAACATCGACACAGCAAACACAAACTTGCTTGACACAGTGACAAGCATTAAGTTTGGTCCACTTCCAATTGACGTACAACAAAAACTTGCAGCACTCGCAGCAAGTTATCCAGATGACATGTGGTTCGATGCTGAAACTGGCATGATTCGCTTTGGAAGT
>JAKVBR010000031.1:2398-12200 GCA_022447165.1 Phycisphaerales bacterium
TTCCAGTGGCCGCGCTGCACTAAAAACAGACGCAAATGAAGTCATCAGCAGAGTCGCAAACATCCTTAACTCTGACGCAGCAGCAAACTTTGAAATCGTTGTCGTTGGTCATACCGACAATATTCAGCCAAAATCTTCTGCCCAACGCTACCCAACAAACTGGGAACTTTCGACTGCTCGTTCAGTCAGCGTTGCAAAAGCACTCAACGCAAATGGCGTTGATCCTTCCCGCTTTGAAATCGCAGGATTTGGCGAATATCGCCCTCTCGTTCCAAATGTTGATGGCGGAACAAAAGAAAATAGACGAGTTGAGATTTACTTGCGGCCTATGAACACGACGTACACTTGGGAAACTGAAGAGACTACAACTACAGAAACTGTAAACGTAGACCCTATTGAAGAACCAATGAAGTAAAGTATTGCTGCAATGTTGTGGCATTCAACTCATAAACGCTCTATACACTACCGCCCCCTTGTTTGGGGGCGGTATGTTTTTTTCATTGGGGTGTTACTGTTATGTAGTGCCGGCGCAACGCAGCAATCAGCAAGTGACATCCCCCCTGCATTTCCTCTAGAACGGGACCAAGGGCGAATCTATACCGTCACGAACACCGTATCCATTCCGTGGAATCAGTTAACACCACCAACAAGGGGTGCTTCGACCCCAATTGCATATCCTGCTATTCCCTATAGCAATTGGAACCAAATAGATTTAGAAGATGTCTTTGTTAGGATGATAAACGGCACGCATATTCAGTCCAACCAACATGGCTGGAACATGGCAAAACCAAGTAGTGTGCCGAATCAATGGAAATTTAACATTCCAACACCAAGAGAGATTAATGGCGGTCTTGTCTTTACAGTTCGTCAAACAATTCTTGCCTTTTCAAGCAAGTTAGACGAGCAAGCGGCACTTAACATCGATTGGCAAAGAACTTGGCGGGATGATATCGCCACATTCCTTGAGCCCTCAGATTTCATTGAATCAGATCATGACCGTTTTAAAAATGGTCTCCAAGATGCACTTGGTCCAGGCAAAATAAAGTTAAGCCCTCACGCAACTGCAAAAACTGTGATTCGTTATTGCATCCAAAACATTGAGTCCGATGGTCAATACGCTTCTTCCTTTTCGAGCACGGCCAGAGGCCTTAAAGTTAACGGCGCACTTTCTGCAGCAACAACAGGCAAGGGCTCGGAGTGCGATGTTGTGTGTGCATGCATCGCAATGTTACGTGCAGCAGGCATTCCCGCTCGACCAGTCATTGGTATCACCATCGCGGACACCGTTGGCACATCTGAAGTCCCTCCGCAACTCATGGCCTGGGGCGAGTATGCTCTGCCCAATGCTGGTTGGGTTCCATTTAACACAAAACGAATGCGAGGTACAGTGAGCAACCTTCCACTCTTTGAACAGTGGCAAGGCCTCGGCACTTTGCAGTGGCTCAATCGGCGTGTTCCAATTGCATACGAGTTTGTCGTTGATGGTGTCAAGCATGCATATGATGCAATCGGACCATGGAGTTGGGTTCCAATCTATCGAAACAGGCCTCTTCCAGTTCCAGCGTCATTGAAGGCAGTCCCTTATTACGAGAGTCCAACAAAAGACGTGTATGTCATGATTGAGTATCAACCCTCTCAACAAACGTATGAAATGACATTCGTAGGATCTCCAGGCAAAACGCAATGATTGACGAACTCCCTAGCGATGAAGACATTCAACGGTTTTCAGATGAAACCGGATTTTGTCCACAGTGCGGGGAAGAAATTTATGATGACTCCGATTGGTGTCCAAAGTGTGACAACCCGATACAAGGTGCGGGCACTAGCCACAAACACCCTCTAAGTAGCATCATGACCAAAAAGGTAGGCGTGATTCTCCTTGTCATCTTACTACTCGCATTTCTTTGGTCACCGCTGAGGATCTTCCTCGGCGGATAATCGGCATAACCCGCAAACAACGTCCGAAATGAAGGGCGTTTTTAGCGTGATTGCCAACAAAATCCAGTCAATACTAGACAACGAAGCATTCTCGTGCAACATTGAGAAAAGCAGGAAAAACCAAACTCCCTCCTGCATACAAAAGAGAGAAATGAGAGTGAAGAAATGAATGAGCGTAACATTGAAGAGAGAATGTGCAGATTGATTGAGCAGTTACACGCACTTCCACAAGAACACCGAAAACCAATCGAAAAGGCTTGTGAACATAACTTCTCACAGCAATCAAAGATTGAAGATTCAGTTGCAAAACTACAAGATTCGCTTGATTACTTGCGATTGAGTGTGAAGTATATGATTTTTGATTTAGAAGCAACTCGCAGAGAGAATGTATACCTTCGTAAACTCGTTGAGCAAATTCGCCGCGACAGCACGAGGCGCCAAGATGGTGAAGACGAAGGATTCTTCGGGAGTGAGGGGTCTGATTAAGCCCTACACTTTGAAAGCGCTTTTTGAGCGTTTTGGGGTACGGAATCAACCACATCCTTCAGCGACTTCCGTTCATCACTCAACTCTTTAACGAGTTTGCATAAATGCATGTCCCTATCATTTGCAAACTGCTTAAAGAACACTTCAAGTTCAGTGCGGTTAAACCGAGTCAGCGGGTCATCCATACCCGTTTGAGCCATCGCCCACTCCATCAATCCTCGCCCACTGAGATCAAATTTATACAAATCAATTGTTCGCTTAATGCGATGTTCAATCGTGTTAAAGGGATCTCTGCATGGAAGCGGAATTGCAAGCATGATGTCCATGATTTTTTGCTCGACTGCCTCAGTGAGTCCTGATTGTTCTAGTGACTCAACCTCAGCAATGGCTGGTTTAGCGTGCCCATCGCCTGGCATTGAAAACTCACTTTGCATAACTTCTAAAGGAAGTATTGCTCCAGCGAACGTTTTCAGTCCAGCACTTTTAAAGCGAACAGCAACTCGTACTGCTGGCCTGCCATTGATGGCGGTCTGCTCCACTTTTGTTACAGCACCACTACCCCACTCAGGGTGTTTTGGATGCCGAACAGTGTCGCCAAATGAGATTGCACATTGATTATTCAAAAATCACTCCAATAATTGGATTTCTCGTACGAAAGTACACATTATGCAGTTGTAGTGTTAAAGGACCTCAATAAGAGACGCTTTGGTGGTCATCCCACATGGAGCATTATACCACAAACTGAAGCAAATCCAAACACTGAAATGGCGGACATAATGCCTAAATAATGCCTTGATCGAGCATTGCATCAGCGACCTTCATAAATCCTGCAATGTTTGCACCGTCGTTGTAATTGCCGACACAATCAAACTCTTCAGATGCTTCAACACATTGCTCATGAATCGTTTTCATGATGGCGCGCAGTTTTGCATCAACTTCCTCGCGAGTCCAGAATAACCGTCCTGATGCCTGCGACATTTCAAGCCCAGATACTGCAACACCGCCTGCATTCGCTGCTTTTGCTGGACCATACAAGATGCCCTTTTCAACAAACACTTCTTGGGCCTCGGGCGTGCTTGGCATGTTCGCCCCTTCACTTACGAGCGTGATGCCACCATTCATTAAGTGCTTTGCATCGTCTTCAATAATCTCATTTTGAGTTGCTGAGGGGAACGCACAATCTGCTTCAATCGACCACATCGGATTTGTCGCAACAGCGTAATCACGCTCGTGATAGGTAGCTGATGTAAACGCGTCAGCATATGCACTGATGCGTCCACGCTTGTTGTTTTTCAAGTCCATGACAAACTCAAGTTTCTCGTTACTAATACCTTCAGGGTCATGAATGAATCCCCCACTGTCGGACATTGTGAGCACCTTACCGCCCAGTTGATTAATCTTTTCAGTTGTAAACTGTGCAACGTTTCCCGAACCAGAGACCAAGCATTTTTTGCCATCCATCGATTCATTGCGAGTGCTCAGCATTTCTTCAGCGAAATACACAGAGCCATAGCCAGTTGCTTCAGGTCTAATTTTGGATCCTCCCCAGTTGATGTCTCGCCCCGTCATGACACCGACAAACTCATTTTTGAGTCGTTTGTATTGACCAAACAAGTAACCAATCTCACGACCACCGACACCAATGTCACCCGCTGGAATGTCAGTGTTGTGCCCAATATGCCTAAAAAGTTCAGACATAAATGATTGGCAGAAACGCATGACTTCCCCATCGCTCTTACCCTTCGGGTCAAAGTCTGCGCCGCCTTTGCCTCCACCCATGGGTAGAGTCGTCAAACTGTTTTTAAAGATTTGCTCAAAACCAAGAAACTTCAAAATGCTTAAATCAACTGATGGATGGAATCTCAATCCGCCCTTGTACGGTCCAATTGCACTATTGAACTCAACTCTGTAGCCCTTGTTGACTTGGACATTCCCGCTGTCGTCTACCCACGGCACCCTAAACTGAATGATGCGTTCCGGCTCAACAAGACGACCAAGAATATTCGTTTTTACATATTCGGGTTTCTTTTGTAGCACTGGGCCAAGTGATACGACAACTTCTTGGACGGCTTGGATAAACTCGGGCTGATGCGGGTTACGCTTATTCAAGTCATTCATAAAATCATCGAGGAATGGGCACGATTTATCGGCACATGTAGTTGTCATTCAGTTCCATCCTTTATTCAATGGGGATAAGTAAAAGATGGTAACCTGCTCAGAACCAAAATGGAACACCCCAACCAAGATAATCCCGTCCCTCCAGATCTCTTGAATTTGAGAGCAAAAATTGATGAGGTTGATCATCAAATCCTTGACCTGCTCGTCAAGCGAAATGAGATTATCAAGGAAGTTGCCTCCGTCAAACAGCAGACTGGATTTGGGATTAGAGATTTCACTCGCGAGCGAGAACTCCTTGAAAATCGCGGCGAAATCGCTGAAACGGGCGGGCTACGCCGGGAGGTCATCGAAAGTTTGTTTAGAGTCATTCTCTGGGCGAGTAGAGATAAGCAAGCATCTCTCAATGCTGCCATGCCTACGGATGTCGATGTCAAAACAATCGGCATCATCGGAGGATTGGGTGGTATAGGTTCATTACTGACTTCGATGTTTGAAGAAGTTGGGCATACTGTCCTCATTGCGGATCTTGGCACTGAGTTGTCAAACGTAGACGTTGCAGAGCAGTCAGATGTTGTTGTCATTGCTGTGCCGATCGAGGTCACGATTGACGTCATTCATGAGATTGGCGAGCATATACGAGATGACGCTTTGCTACTCGATGTGACATCGACAAAGACAAGCCCAGTTGAAGCGATGTGCGCACAATCGTCTTGCAGTGTTGTTGGCACGCACCCCCTCTTTGGTCCAAGTGTTCATTCGCTTCAAGGACAGCGCATTGCACTCGTTCCTGAACGAGTCACCGACGAGTGGTTATCGTGGCTTGAACAACTTCTGAGTGCTCGAGGGCTGTCTGTCATTTTGACGACTTCAAAAGAACATGATGAAGCCATGGGCATCGTTCAAGTCCTCACGCATCAAGCAACTGAGATTCTTGGCAGAACAATTCAACGGCTTGATGTTGATATTCCCAAAACGCTTGCGTTCACCTCTCCCATTTATCTCATCGATTTGCTCATGGCTGCAAGGCACTTTGCGCAGTCATCCAATTTGTACGCATCAATTCAAATGTCGAATCCAGAGACATCAAGAGTTCTTGATGCACTGAGAAGTTCAGGCGAAGAGTTAAGAACAATTGTTGAGTCGAATGACAGAGATGCGTTCAACACGATGTTTGAAGAAGTGCATCAATACTTTGGAACATTCTCTGAACAAGCACTTGAGCAATCGAGTTTCCTCATCGATCGACTTGTTGAACGGGGTTAGTTATTCCACTTGTTCAAGCACAACACCATCATCTGTTGATTGGGTTGTGACTTCCTTACCAACAAGAAAATCAGCATCCCAAAAGGCAGAAACTTCAATTCGATGTGTCATTCCAGCAGCGTCTTCAATCTCTGCCGTAACGAGTTGCGGCTTTGAAGTATCGATATTGAGGGTTGCTTCAGATTCTGAGGCATTCCAATGGAGGGCGAGCAATTTGCCTTCGATTTGTACGTTTTCTGCCATACTTCTTATTGTAATACTCAGTAGAGATTTCATTACCCCATTTTCTGAACCATTTGTAAAATGTGCCGTATCAGACCTCTATGACAACATTTAATCAAACCGAAGGCATAAATCAAACGATGACCACTCCATCACATACAGACATTCAATCACTTAGCGAAGAAGTGAAACTTGCAAGTGATCCATTTACAAAACTTAAAGACGCCATGCAATCGGTCATTGTGGGCCAAGATGAACTTCTTCACCGAATGTTTATTGGTTTGCTAGCAAACGGTCACTTACTCATTGAAGGCGTTCCAGGTCTTGCAAAAACACTTGCTGTGTCTAGTTTGGCAAAAGGATTAGACACAACATTTCAGCGACTTCAATTCACGCCTGATTTGCTACCAGCAGACCTAACGGGAACGATGATGTACAGACAAGATTCTGGTGAATTTGTTGTCAACAAGGGACCCATTTTTGCAAGCATCATCCTTGCTGACGAGATCAACCGAGCCCCTGCAAAAGTGCAGTCGGCGCTACTTGAAGCGATGCAAGAACGACAGGTCACCATCGGCTCAGATACATTTAAGTTACCTGATCCTTTCCTTGTGCTCGCAACCCAAAACCCAATTGAACAAGAAGGCACTTATCCACTTCCAGAGGCGCAAGTCGACAGGTTTATGTTGAAAGTGCTCGTTGGATATCCGTCGCATGACGAAGAACGAGAGATTCTTAATCGCATGGCTAAAACATCGAGTAACACTGATGTTGATTGCGTCATGCATGCGGAGTCAATTGCACATGCTAGAAAACTAGTTGACCAAATATATGTCGATGACAACATTGCCGATTACATTGTGAACATCGTTCAAACAACGCGCACTCCCGAGCAGGTCTCTGAAGATTTTGCTGTGTTCGTTGAAAACGGCGCTTCGCCGCGGGCAACGCTTGCACTGACTCTATGTGCGAAAGCCAATGCCTTTCTTGAGGGACGAGGATATGTCATCCCGCAAGATGTCAAGGATCTCGCGCATGATGTCCTGAGACATCGAATCTCAACTTCGTATGAAGCGGAAGCAGAAGGCGTGACAGCAGACAACATCATTTCATCGATTCTGAACTTTGTAAAGGTTCCTTAAGGGCTTCAATCACTGATGATTCCCCAAGAACTATTTAAGAAGGTTCGGCGGATTGAACTGAGAACCTCAAGCATTGTCGACGATGTCCTAGCTGGAAGTTATCACTCAGCATTTAAGGGGCGCGGCATGGAGTTTGAAGAAGTTCGCAATTACCAGATAGGCGATGATGTTCGCGCAATTGATTGGAATGTCTCGGCAAGATTCGGCGAGCCATACATCAAACTCTTTAGGGAAGAACGCGAACTTACTGTCATGCTACTTGTTGATGTGAGTGGCTCTCAAGCGTTTGGAACACACGAACAGTTTAAAGAAGAACTTGTTGCGGAAGTTTGTGCAACGCTTGCGATTTCTGCAATCCGTAACAATGACAAGGTCGGCTTGATTTGTTTTTCTGATCAAGTAGAAGCGTACATTCCTCCCCGAAAGGGCTCAAAGCACGTCCTTAGAGTTATTCGTGAGTTGCTCACGATAGAACCAAAAAGCAAGAACACTGACATCAGCGCTGCACTTGATTTTCTAAACAAGGTACAAAAGAAACGCTCAATTGCTTTTCTCATTTCAGACATGCAAGATCATGATTGGCAATTACCACTCCAGATTGCAAATCGCCGCCACGATGTCATTGCAGTCCAAACAAATGACTGTGCCGAGTTAGAGTTGCCCAAAGTAGGAATGATGCGAATTGTCGATCCTGAAACAGAAACGACTCAAGTGATCGATACATCAAGCCAAAAAGTTCGCAAAGTGTGGAAGCAACTCGCTCAAGAACGCCAAATTGCAATTGAACAAACAATACGAAGATGCAAAGTCGACTTGTTAAAGGTAGAAACTGGGGAGCCGTTTGCAAAAGCACTCGGAAACTTTTTCAAACACCGTGAAGCGAGGCGCAGGGCATGACGCGTTTAATGGTTTTCATTGCAACGCTCGCTATTGCCGCAACTTCGCTGCATGCTAAGCCAATCGTGACGCAACATGGTGATATCCAAGTCACTGTCAATCGCGATGCTTATGAAATGCTTGTTGGTGACACAATCAATGTCTCCATAGAAGCAAAAGCACCAAACGGTACAACCATTTCCCAAAACACAAGTCATTCATTTGACCCCTTCCAAATCATAGAATCTCAAGCATTTTTAGACATTCCAGATGGCGAGCAAAGAGTGTGGCAATGGCGTTACGCTTTAGACACCTTTGATGCATCAGCGACCCAAGTATCACTTCCCACATTAGAGTGGATCAATGTAAAAGGCGACTCTGGCGTCATCATGATTGACGCAGTTACAGTCAAGATGGAAAGCGCGGTAGACGGAAACATCCAAGAAGCAGTACTTGAAGACATCAAGGGGTACCAGAAGTTATCAACAACCAAACACTGGACAAAAGTCACTATTGTTGGCGCTAGTGCACTATTGCTTGCAATCCTGCTTTACTTCATTTTCAAACGAAGACAAACACATGCATTCATTGCCCCGTATGAAGAAGCAATGCTTGCATTTGATTCATTACAATCACAACAACTAGAGTTTCATCCGTTTTACACTGAACTAAGTGGAATCGTTCGGAGATACATTGAACGGCGCTTCCACATTTATGCTCAACAGCAAACAACAAGAGAGTTTCTGAATCAAGTCAAACAACACCCTCTCTTTGAGCAAGTTGACCGGCGTGCGCTCGCTTCATTTTTAACTGCAGCAGATCTTGTGAAGTTTGCGAAACATATCCCAAGCGAAGAAGCAAAAGCAGACGCCCTGAAACAAGCCATCGCATTTGTTGAGCATACAAGAGAAGTCGAATCATTGGAGCAAGCAGCATGACGTTCCAATCACCATCCATTTGGTTTCTTTGGCTACTCGTTCTTGTGCCACTGATTGCAGTTCGGCTCATCATGAAGAAAAAGCGCAGTGGAATCCTTTACAGCACTGCAGTCGATTTGAACTTGCTTCCAAAGACAATGCGCGCGAGAACGCTTTGGATACCTCCCCTGCTCGCACTTCTTGGGCTTTCGGTGCTCATCATTTGTATTGCAAGACCTCAAAAAGTCTTTGAACGTACGCAACAACACGCTGATGGCGTTGCCATCGAAATGGTCATCGACCGTTCATCAAGCATGAATGCTCATGATTTTACAATTGACGGGACGCAAGTCGACCGGTTAACAGCGGTGAAAAAAGTTGCTGGCGATTTCATTGAAGGCATGGGCGCTCTTGATGGTCGAAGTGGAGATCTCATCGGACTTGTCACCTTCGCGGGTTTTGCTGACAGCAATTGCCCAATGACATTCGACCACTCGTACTTATGCTCTGGCGTACTTTCAAGCATCAAAATCGTCAATGAACGAAGTGAAGATGGTACTGCAATTGGAGATGCACTTGCACTTGCAGTTGAACGATTATCATCGCTGAACGAGAAAGTCGAGTCTGAATCAGGCAAATCAATCCAGTCGAAAGTCATCATTCTGCTCACTGATGGTGAAAACAATCAAGGTGACATCGACCCATTAACAGCAGCAGACATGGCGGCAGCAATGGATATCACTGTTTACACAATTGGCGCAGGCACAAACGGCTGGGCGCCCTTCCCTTCGCAAGATTTGTTTGGAAGAACTGTCATGCGCAATCAACCTGTTGTCATCG